>JAFQUW010000001.1 GCA_017408325.1 Clostridia bacterium
GCAGGGACTTGAACCCTAAGAGGGCTTGCGGCGTGAAACGAGACAGTCCGGGGGACTGTCGAGTAGCCGCAAGGTGTGCAGACGGCGCGGATGCGCCGTCAAGCAGGGCGGATTTGCTCTGCAAAGCCGCGTCCCGTCTCTCGCACCAAACAAAAAACAGTCACCTTCGGTGGCTGTTTTTTTGTTTGGTGCAACGAAATTTGCCCTTCGGGCAAGTGAAATAGCTTCGCTGTGAAATATTTGCTTCGCAAATGTGAAATATTCGCTTGCGCGAATGTGGGCAAATTTTATTTCACATCGAACGAAGTGAGATATTTCACAATTCACGAAGTGAATGATTTCATATTCGGCGTAAGACGAATATTTCACTAAAAACTCCCCCACCTTGTTTGACAGACAAACGGTTTTGTGACATAATGGTCTCAAAGGCATAACACAAAACGCCCAAAGGAGGATTTTCAAATGGATGCACGCGAAGTTTACAAACAGTTGACTAGCGTTGACATTAACAAACAGATGCAAATTTGGGATGAACGCGGAAAGGGTTATTACGGCGAATATCTTCTCTTTTGCGAACTGTATAAATCCGTTCCCGGTTGTGCAAAGATCTTGATGAACTTAAATCTTCCCGTGAGCGAATCAAGTTCCACAGAAGTAGATTTGATCCTAATTCACGAAACGGGTCTTTACGTTTTTGAAATCAAGCATTTCAAAGGAACGATTTACGGAAAGGATACCGATCCAATTTGGACGCAGTATTTCCGAACCGTGAAAAACAACACCTTCAAAAACCCCGTCTTACAAAACAGCTACCACATCGACGCATTAAAAAAGTTGTTCCCGGAAATCCCGATTCATTCCTGCATTGTTTTCACAAACTCGGACTGCGATATTCGCGTAAAGCAATCGAACACAAACATCAGCATTTGCCGATTGATCGACATCCCTCAGGTGCTCGGCCATCGATTTAAAAGCAATGAAAATCTGTATACAATGGAAACCATTGATACGATATTCCAAAAACTGTCCGCCTTTTCCCAAATGAAAGCCCCTGTCATCATCGATGAAAAAGAGCAGGACTTTTTCGCTTGGGTCGAGCCCGCGATTCGCAAACTGGAAGAAGGAAAAGCGGAACTAGAAAACGAAAAAAATCTTTTGAAATCAACTTCAGCAAAATTGAAGAAAGCGAGAGTGGTCGGCATTGTTTCGAATATCCTCATTGCCATCCTCTGTATCGCCCTCTCCTTTTTCATCTCCTTCGGCATCATCAAAAATGCCAAAGATGAATTCGACACCGAACTGAACGAAAGCAAAGCCGCCTTTCAGACCGAACTCAATCAATTCAAACAAAACTTTTTGCACGTTGATGAAATCGACAACGATTCGATTCGCCAGTTGAATTCCTTTGTGGATGTTTCAAACGTTCGTCTTTCTCCCGTCGCCGATAGCATCGTTTCATTTTCCGCGAGAATCTCCGTAACAACCGATGTGTATGGGATCGCTTTAACTGAAAATTCAAAATATATTGTGATGACCTCCTCCGGCAAAGTCTATGAATACAATGTTTTCGGAGATCATCTAAAATACAATCAATACAACAATAGACTTGGAAAAGGAATTCGAAGTTATGGCGATTTGAATCCGGCACAGTTTTTCTTGAATGCCAACGACATTACCTATATCAAACTCACGGGCATCGACGTGTTTAAACTAAACGCCATCAATACTGTAGTAAAAAGTAATTTGGAAATAGAACTGTATTCAAAATAATCTATTCTTCTCTGCCCAAAGGAGGCCTTCTATGATCCGATACGAAATCGAGGGCGGAAACTTACCCGTCGTCATCTGTTACCCCGAGGCGGGGCAGACGCTCTGTTGCGAGGGCGGTGCAATGAGCTGGATGAGCCCGAACATGGTGATGCAGACCACCGCCGGCGGCTTTAAGAAGGCGTTCGGCCGCATGTTTACCGGCGAGAGCATCTTTTTGAACGAATACACTCCGACGAGCGGCAGCTACGGGCTGATCGCCTTTGCCTCCTCCTTCCCCGGCTCCATCCTCCCCTTTGAGCTCAAGGGGGACGGTCTCATCGTGCAAAAGCACAGCTTCCTCGCGATGGAAAAGGGACTGGACCTCTCCGTGTGGTTCCAGAAAAAGTTCTCGCGCGGCTTTTTCGGCGGCGAGGGCTTCATCCTGCAGCGAGTCAGCGGATGCGGCACCGTGTTTCTTGAGATCGACGGCTACTGCAAGGAATATACGCTGGGTGTCGGAGAGAGCCTTATCCTCGACACGGGCTATCTCGCGGCGATGAGCGACACCTGCACGATGGACGTCATCACCGTCAAGGGCGCCAAAAACATCTTTTTCGGCGGCGAGGGACTTTTTCACACCCGCGTCACGGGCCCGGGCCGCGTCTACGTGCAGTCCATGCCCGTCATCAATACGGCGCGCGCCCTCTCCCCCTATCTGCAGATCCACACCGGATCAAACGACGGGGGCATCAACATCAAACTCGGCGACTGACACAGCGCACCAAAAAACACCGACCGTTCTCGGTCGGTGTTTTTCTTTTTCCGGTTAGCGTTTCTTCCAGGTGGAAACGGAGCAGGCAACGAGGATCGGAAAGATCTCCAGTCTGCCGAGGAGCATCGCCGCGGAGAGGACGAGCTTTGCAAACGCGGACAGGTGCGCGTAGTTTGCGGCAGGGCCGACGGAGGCGAGTCCGGGGCCGATGTTGTTGAAGCAGGCGGCCGTCGCGGTAAACGCGCTCTCGAAGTCGATCGGATCCAGACTCACCAGAATCAGGATCACGAAGAACAGCACAAAATACACCATCACGTAAACGGCGGTGTTGGAGAGCGTCTGCTCCTCGACCTTCTTGCCCTCCAGCTTGACGACCGAGACGCTTCTCGGGTGGACGAGCTTTTGCAGCTCGCGGCGGATGAGCTTGAAGGTGAGGACCACGCGCGAGACCTTCAGTCCGCCGCCCGTGCTGCCGGCCGAGGCACCGATGAACATCAAAAGGACCAAAAGCGTCTTGGAAAGACCCGGCCAGAGATTGAAATCGGTCGTGGCGTAGCCCGTGGTCGTCATCACGCTCGAGACCTGGAACGCCGCGTGGCGAAGTGCCTCCGACACGGACGAATACAGCGAGGAGACGTTGACGGCGACGACGGCCGTCACGCCGACGGCGATCGCCGTGTAGCACCAGAGTTCCGAGCTCTTGAACACCGAGCGCAGTTTCCCGAGCAGGAGCAGATAATACACGTTGAAATTGACGCCGAAGAGGAACATAAAGACGCAGATGACCCACTGACAATAGGACGAATAACCCGCGATCGAATCTGCCTTGCACCCGAAGCCGCCCGTCCCCGCCGTACCGAAGGTGTGCACGAGACTTTCAAACAGGTTCATTCCGCCGAAAAGCAGCAGGATCACCTCGGCGGCGGTCATCGCAACGTAGATGAGATACAGAATTTTTGCGGTGTCGCGGATCTTCGGCACGAGCTTGCCGATGATGGGGCCCGGCATCTCCGCGCGCATGATGTGGATCGAACGGCCGCCGCCCTCGTTGGGCAGAATCGCCATCACGAAGACCAGAACACCCATACCGCCGACCCAGTGCGTGAAGCTGCGCCAGAACAAAAGCCCGTGCGCCATCGCCTCAACGTCCGTCAAAATCGACGCACCCGTGGTGGTAAAGCCGCTGACCGTCTCAAAGAATGCGTCGACAAACGACGGGATCGCCCCCTCGATCACGAAGGGGAGCGCGCCGAGGGCCGACATACTGAGCCACGCGAGCGTGACGATCACAAAGCCCTCTCTCGCGTAGAGCGTACGCGAAGTCTTCGCCCGGCGCGCGAGGGTCAAAAGACTGCCGGCGGCAAACGAAAGCGCCGCGCAGATCAAAAACGAGAGCGCGACGGAACCTTCTCCGTAGCACAGGGCGCACACAAGCGGAAGCAGAAAGAGCAGAGCCTCGATCTGCAAAATGCGCCCGACCATATAAAGCACCATTCTGCGGTTCATACGCGCCTCACGCCAAGATGTCGGAAAGATCCGAAAACCGTGCGCCGCCGGGTGCGATGACGATCACGCGGTCTCCCGCACAGATCACACTCTCGCCCGTGGGAGCGATGCTTTTTCGCTCGCGGACGATGCCCGCGATGAGCACGTTCTTCTTCAGGTTGAGCGACTTTAAGGGGATTCCGCAGAGGCGCGCGTCGGAGACGACCTTGAACTCCATTGCCTCGACCTTTTCGTCCATCACCTTATACAGAAGTTCGACGTTGCTTCCGCGCGAATTTTCCAGCGCGCGCACGAAACTGGTGAGCGTGTCGCCGACGAGCTGTTTGGGAGAGATGACGGTGTCAACGCCGAGTTTTTCGGCAAGAGAGGCAAACTCCTCGCGGTTGACCTTGGCGATCGTCTTTTTCACGCCACGGCTCGCGGCAAAGATCGACAACAAAATGTTCTCCTCGTCGAATCCCGTCAGGGCGGCGAAGGCGTCCATCTCACTAAGCCCCTCTTCCAGAAGCAATTCCTGACTTGCGCCGTCTCCGTGGATGACGGTCGCGCGGGGCAGGGCTTCACAGGCCTCCGCGGCGCGTGCCTCGTCCTTTTCGATGATCTTCACCGACGCGCCGATGGAAAGAAGCAGTTCGGCAAGGTAGAGCGCGGTACGGCTCGCGCCGAGGATCATCACCGAACGGGCGCGTCGCTTGAGAAGCGCGAGTTCACGCAAAAACTTCTGAAGTTGGGCAGGCGGCGCAGTGATGCCGATGCGGTCCTGCGACTTCAGCACAAAGTTGCCGTCGGGGATATAGACCTCTTCCCCGCGGCGGACGCAGCAGACGAGCACCTGCGCCTCGTATTTTTCTCTCAGGTGGGACAGTGCCATTCCGTCGAGCGCACTCTCCTCGCCGAGGCGGATCTCGATCATTTCAAACTGGCGGCGCGAGAAGGACTCGATCTTCACCGCCGAGGGGAATTTGTGGATGTTGAACAGCTCGTGCGCGGCAAGGCGCTCGGGGTTGATCGCCAGATCCAGTTCGAGATTGCGGCGCAAAAAGTCCAGGCTTCGGTCGTTGTACTCCGCCTTGCGGATGCGCGCGACGGTGTACTTCGCGCCCATCTTCTTGGCGAGGAAACACGCGAGCATATTGAACTCGTCGCTGCCGGTGACCGCAACGAAAATGTCCGCGTCCGCCGCCCCCGCTTCCTCGAGCACGTCGCTGTCCGCGCCGTTGCCGCAGATGCTCATCACGTCGTGGACGTTGGTGACCTCTTCGAGTACCGAAACGTCCGAGTCGATGGCCACGACGTCGTGTCCCTCGTCCACGAGGTTCTTTAAGAGCGTCGCGCCGATCTTTCCGCAACCGACGATCAAAATCTTCATAATACGTACTTCCTTTGTCCGTTCAAAAAGTCTTGGGGGATCTTACTATCCTATCATTGTATCACAAAGCAGAAAAAATGCAACCGAAAAAACGAAGATTCTCCCGACACGCACCTTGCGACAAGTTCTTGCATTTTTTCCGATTTGTGGTACAATGGCGGTAACAAACATAAACGTATAAAGGTGAATTATGAAAATCGCACTCATCGCACACGACAAGAAAAAAGACGACATCATCCGTCTCGCCATCGAATACAAGGACGTGCTCGCCGCCCACGAACTCTACGCGACCGGCACCACGGGCACGCTGATCATGGGTGAGACGGCCCTTCCCATCCACCGTATGAAATCCGGCCCGCTCGGCGGCGACCAGCAGATCGGTGCAATGCTCGCCGACGGAAACCTCGATCTGATCATCTTCCTGCGCGATCCCCTCACCGCACAGCCGCACGAGCCGGACGTCTCTGCCCTGCTTCGACTCTGCGACGTGCAGGCGATCCCGCTCGCCACGAATCTCTCCAGCGCGCGCGTGATGCTCGAAGCGCTCAAAAAGCACGTCTGTTTTGAAGACTGATCCCACGAAAAGGAGAATTCCCTTGTCCAACAAACTTTCCGTCATCGGCTGCGGCCGATGGGGCTCCTGCCTCGCCTGGTACACCGACCGCATCGGCGAAGACGTCACCCTCTACGGGCGCAAGGGCGCATCCGACTTCGCCGCGCTCAAAGAGACGCGCAAAAACGAGTTTGTGACCCTTCCCGCGTCGGTCGCCCTCACCGACGACCTCGCCGAAGCACTCGCCTCCGATACGCTCATCATCTCCATCGGAAGCCAGAACCTGCGCGCCTTTCTCGCCGAATGTGCGCCCTTTGACCTCACGGGAAAAACGATCGTGCTCTGTATGAAGGGCTTGGAGATTGAGAGCGGTATGCGCCTGAGCAGCATCGTGCGCGAGGTGCTCGGAGAGCGCGTGCGCGTTGCCGTCTGGGTCGGGCCCGGACACATTCAGGACTTCGTGCTCGGCATCCCCAACTGTATGGTCATCGACTCCGACGACGAAGAGACCAAAACCGAGCTTGCACACCGCTTCGCCTCCGACCTCATCCGTTTCTACGTCGGACAGGACCTCGTCGGAAACGAGATCGGCGCGGCGGCGAAAAACGTCTACGGCATCGGAGCGGGCATCCTCGACGGGCTCGGCTACGCCTCCCTAAAAGGTGCCTTCATCGTGCGCAGTGCCGTGGAGATGGCGCGCTTCATCACCGCCTGCGGCGGCGACGCAAAGTCCATCTACGGCCTCGCCTTTTTGGGTGAATGTGAGACGACCTTCTTCTCCCCCCACTCAAACAACAAGCGCTTCGGCGAAAAATTCGTGCGCGGAGAGGCGGAGACGCGTCTGTGCGAAGGCGTCTACTCCCTCGAGGTGCTCCACCGCCAGAGCCGCGAAAAAGGCGTGGAAATGCCCATCTGCGACGCCCTCTACCGCTGCGTCATCGCGCGCGAGACCGACGCAAAGACCCTGCTTGCCACCCTCTTTTCCCGCAGCCTCAAGGAGGAGTTCTGATCCTCCGTCGCATCGCAAACAGAAATCGAAAAAGCCTCCCTTTCGGGAGGCTTTTTTCTCAACAAACCGTCTCGATCCGCTCGGCAGACAGACACCGTCCGTCCTCGGCGACGTCAAACAGGGCGCCCATCAAGACGACCTCCCCTGCGGCGGGGCGGTAGCGCAGGGGCTCGCCCGTGCGGAAACGGCGGATCGACTCCTCGATCCTCACGCCGAGCACGCTCTCGCGTGCGCCGCACATTCCGAGGTCGGTGACAAAGCCCGTGGAGTGCGGCAAGATCTGCAGATCCGCCGTGGGAACGTGGGTATGCGTCCCGACGACGACGGAAAAACGACCGTCAAAGTCCCGCGCGAACGCGCCCTTTTCCGCGCTCGCCTCCGCGTGGAAATCGCAGACGGCAACGTCGTAGTCGCCGCACGCTTTCTCCAGCAGGCGGTCTGCCGCCTCAAAAGGGTTGTCCGTCCCCGAGAGGAAGGCCTGCCCGAGGAAATTTGCCACCAAGACGCGCAGTCCTCCCGACTCCACGATCACCGAGCCCTCTCCCCCCGTCGGATGGGTGAGGTTGATCGGGCGAAGGGCGCGGGGATGGTCGTCAAGCCAGTCGCGCATCTCGGGCTTCTTTAAGGTGTGGTTGCCGCCCGTGAGCACGTCCGCGCCCGCATCAAAGAGCGCCTCGCAGAGCGCGGGATGCGCCCCGTTGTCGTCGGCGCAGTTCTCCGCGTTGACGATCACAAGATTCGCCTTCGTCTCGCGCCGCAGATCAGGCAGGGCGCGGCAAAGGGCAGAGAGTGCCGCCTCGCCGCAAACGTCCGCCAAAAACAAGAGTTTGACTGTCTTCATTCTCTTCTCTTTCTATTCCCTATCTCGGGGGAAAAGCAACTTTGCCGCAGAGAAATCCTCTGCGGCAAAGACGACTTATTTCGCGTAGTCGACCGCGCGGCTTTCGCGCACGATCTGAACCTTGATCTGTCCGGGATAGTCCATCTCATCCTCGATGCGACGGGCGATGTCGCGGGCGATGACGACCATGTTGTCGTCGCCGACGATCTCGGGCTTGACCATAATGCGGATCTCGCGGCCCGCCTGAATGGCGAAGGATTTCTCCACGCCCTCAAACTCACCGGCGATCTCCTCGAGCTTCTGCAGACGCTTGATGTAGCTGTCAAGGTCCTCTCTGCGCGCGCCGGGACGGGCGGCGGAGATGGCGTCCGCGGCCTGCACGAGGCAAGCGACGAGCGTATTCGGTTCCACGTCGCCGTGGTGCGCCTCGATGGCGTTGATGACGTCCGCGTTCTCGCGGTATTTCTTGGCGATCTCCGCACCGATCTGGGTGTGAGAGCCCTCGACCTCGTGGGAGAGTGCCTTGCCGATGTCGTGCAAGAGACCGGCGCGGCGTGCAAGCGTCGAATCGATGCCGAGCTCATCCGCCAAGAGACCCGCCACGTAGGCGACCTCGAGCGAATGCATCAAAACGTTCTGGCCGTAGCTCGTGCGGTACTTGAGTCGACCCAAAAGACGGATCAACTCGGAGTTCATCGAATGGATGCCCGCCTGCAGAACGGCGCGTTCGCCCTCCTGCTTGATGGTGGCTTCGACTTCTTTTCTCGCCTTTTCCACGGTCTCTTCAATGCGAGCCGGGTGGATTCGGCCGTCGGTGATGAGTTTTTCGAGCGACAGACGCGCGATCTCGCGGCGCATCGGATCGAAGGAGGACAAGGTGATTGCCTCCGGAGTGTCGTCGATGATGAGATCGACGCCGGTCAGCGTCTCGAGCGTGCGGATGTTGCGGCCCTCACGTCCGATGATGCGACCCTTCATGTCGTCGTTGGGCAGAACGACCACGGAGACCGTGACTTCTGCCACCTGATTGGCGGCGCAGCGCTGAATGGCTGCGGTGATGTATTCGCGTGCTTTTTCTTCTGCGTTTTCTTTGAGTTCCTGCTCGATCGCGGTGATCTTGACCGCTGCGTCGTGACGCGCTTCGGATTCGTAACGCTCGATGAGGCTCTGTTTTGCCTCTTCGGCAGTCAATCCGGAGAGTTCTTCGAGTTTTTTGAGCTGTTGTTCTTTGAGATTTTCGACCTGCACTTCCCGTGCTTTGATGTCGGAAAGCTTCTGGTTTAAGGTCTCCTCTTTCTTTTCGACGTTGTCGATCTTGCGTTCCAAGTGCTCTTCGCGCTGGATCAAGCGTTTTTCCTGACGCTGGACCTCCGCTCGGCGCTCCTTGATCTCGCGGTCGGCCTCGTTGCGGGTGCGAAGAATTTCCTCCTTCGCCTCCAGAAGAGCCTCTTTCTTACGCTGTTCTGCCTCTTTTTTGGCTTCCTCCATGATGACGCGCGCCTGCGTTTCCGCAGTGCCGATCTTCGCCTCGGCGATCTTCTTGCGATAGAAGTTGCCGACGAAGAAACCGATTCCCAGAGTCAGAAGGGCGACCAGGACTAAAATGACAATGGTAATGGGATCCATAGGTGTAGAACACCCCCTGTCTGTATTTTGTTTTCAAAGGTTCAAGATTCTATGGATATCTCAAGATAGAGTACTTGTAAGAGTACAATGCAACAAGATATATTTTAATCATAAGTCCCCCGTCTGTCAAGGCTTTGAGACCCCTTTTTCGCCGAAGAGCCAAAATTTTTCGTCGTTTTGCCAAAAAGACCGGCGGAAAACGCGCGTTTTTTGCCCCATCCTCTCTTGCATTTTCTCGCGCGTGTGTTATAATAAATAAAATATCAAACTGTAAGCTCTCGGCATATTCTGTCTGGAAAAGGAGGAATGATCTTGAACACCACGAAAAAATGCACACTCGCCGTCCTCTTCGGCGGAGAGTCCAGCGAACACGAGATCTCCTTGGTTTCGACGGAAAGTGTCCTGAAGAATTTAGATGCCGACCGCTACCGCGTCCTGCCCGTGGGAATCACGCGCGAAGGACTCTGGTGGTATTACGACGGCGCGTATGAAAACATTGCAAGCGGCGAGTGGGAGCGCGACACCGCGCACCTGACGCCCGTGATCCTCTCCCCGTGCAAAGCGCACGGCGGCCTTCTGTTCTTCGACAAGGAGAAGGGCACCTATCGCGTCGAAAAGATCGACTGCGTCTTTCCCGTCATGCACGGCGAGACCTGCGAAGACGGAAAGCTGCAGGGGCTCCTCGCCCTCTCCGGCATGCCCTACGTGGGCTGCGCCACGCGCTCAAGCGCCGTCACGATGGACAAAATTTCCACCAAACTGCTCCTCTCCGCCTACGGGATTCCGCAGGCGAAGTGGACGCTTGCGTACCGCCGCGTTTTGAACGCAGAGATGGAAAGTGAGCTTTGCCGCATCGAGCGCGCTCTGCCCTACCCCGTGTTCGTCAAGCCCTCCGGCGCCGGCTCCTCCCGCGGAGTCTGCCGTGCCGAAAACCGTGAAGAACTCAAAGCCGCCCTCCTCTGTGCCGCCGAATTCGACGAAAAGATCCTGATCGAAGAAGCCGTTTCGGGAAGTGAAGTGGAAGTCGCGCTTCTGGAACGCGTGACGGAAAACGGAAGCGTGGAACTTTTCGCCTCCACCCCCGGCGAGATCGTCCCGGACGGCACCTTCTACGACTACGACGCAAAATACGTCAAAGGCACAAGCCTCACCCGCGCCCCCGCTCTGATCTCTGTCGACGCCACGCGCCGCGTGCAGGATCTCGCACGTCGTATCTTTACCGCGCTCGACTGCACGTCCCTGTCCCGCGCAGACTTCTTCGTCGACGGGGAGACGGTCGTCTTCAACGAGATCAACACCCTGCCCGGCTTCACCTCGATCAGTATGTATCCGAAACTTTTTTCCCACGACGGAATCGCTTATTCCGCCCTTCTGGACGCAATCATCGACCGTGCCGTCAAGGCGGGAGGAAAGCAATGAAGATCGGCGTATTTGATTCCGGTCTCGGCGGCCTCGGTGCCGTCGGTGCGCTCTCGCGCTTGAGAGGAGATCTTGATATTATCTACTTCGGTGACACCGCCCGTCTGCCCTACGGCACCCGTTCGGCGGAGACGGTGCGCCGCTACGCCGCGCAAGACGCGGCCTTTCTGTTAAGTAAGGGAGTCGACGCGATCCTCATCGCCTGCGGGACGGCCTCCAGTGCCGCGCTTCCCGCGCTTGCCGAAACGCTCTCCGTTCCCGTGATCGGGGTCGTGGAGCCCGCCTCCCGTGAGGCGGTCGCCGCGTCGAAAAACCGCAGGATCGGCGTCCTCGGCACGCAGGGCACCATTGCCTCCGGCTCGTATGAGCGCGCCATTCACGCCCTCTGCCCCGAGGCCGAGGTCATTTCCGTCGCCTGTCCCCTGCTCGTCCCCTTCGTGGAGAACGGCGAGGCCGGAAGCGAGCTTTGCCGTCTCGCCCTCACCCGTTATCTGGAACGCCCGAAAGCCGCAGGCTGTGACACGCTCCTGCTCGGCTGTAC
>JAFQUW010000166.1 GCA_017408325.1 Clostridia bacterium
AAGGTGTAGATGAGGTAGATCTTCTTCATGTGGTGTGCGCCGTTCTTGTGCGCCTCCAAGATCTCCTTGAGTTTTTCGACTTGGAAGAATTTCTGCGCGACCTCACCCGTGAGCTTTGCGTAGACCTCGCTGTAGAACTTCTCTTCACGCAGCCAGGCGTCGAGCGGCGTGGCAAAGCCCTTTTTCTTCATTGTCGCGGTCTTTTTCGGCAGATGCGCGGCGGAGGCGCGCAGAGCGGCCTTCGTCGTCTCGCCGAACGCACGCATGTCTTGCGGCAGTTGCATCGCCAAAGCGAGCACCTCGCGGTCGAGGAAGGGCACGCGCAATTCCAGCGAATGCGCCATGCTCATTCGGTCTGCCTTCTGGAGAATGTCGTAGGCCATCCACACGAAAATGTCGGCGTACTGCGTCGCGGTCGGGGAATCCCAACCCTCGCGCTCGGCACGCTCAAAATACGGCGCGGCATAGGACACGGGATCGGGCGCGTCGCTCTTTTCTTTTAAGATGTCCCAGCGGCTCTCGCGCGTGTAGTTGTAGTTGGCGCGGGGGTAACGCTCGGCGGGGGTCTTTGCGCTCTCGACAAGGAAGTGGCTCCCTTTAAACGAGAAACGGGAGGCAAGAGAGGCAGCGAGACGGCGAACGGGGCGCGGCACGCGACGGGCGAAACGCGCCTGATGCCACTCGGCAAGATACATCGGGTATCCGCCGAAAAGCTCGTCGGCCCCCTCGCCGGACAGGACGACCTTCACGTATTTTGCCGCGTTTTCGCAGAGGAAGTAGAGGGGGACTTGGCTCGGGTTGGGGAGCGGCTCGTCCATCATGTACTGGATCGCGGCGGTCGCGGAGAAAAAGTCGTCGGCGCCGATTCGGTTTTGAATGTTCGGAAGCCCGACTGCCGCGGCAAATTCGGCGGCGTCGGCAAGCTCGGAGACGTTCTCCTCGTCAAAGCCGACGGAGAAGGTCTTGACGGGATCGGTCACCCCCTCCATCGGAGAGGCGGAGACGGCGACCTCGTTTGCCACGAGCGAGGAGTCCACGCCGCTGGAGAGGAAACAGCCGACCTCGACGTCCGCGATGCGATGTGCACGCACGCTCTCGGAAAAGACGCGGCGGATTTCATTTGCCCATTCGTCCATCGTCTTGCCGTCTTTGATGTCAAAGCGGATGTCGAAGTATTTTTCGATCTCAAGCGTTCCGTCGCGGTAGGTGAAACAGTGCGCTCCGGGGAGCTTAAAGACGTGTTTGAAGAAGGTCTCTTTGGACGGGATGTACTCGTAGCACAGCCACGTGGGAAGGAGGGAAGAGTCAAACTCTTTTTCAAAATCGGGATGCGCCAAAAAGGATTTGATCTCGCTGCCCCAGAGGAGGGTCTTTCCTTTTTGGTAGTAGTAGAAGGGCTTGATGCCGAAGATGTCGCGCGCGCCAAACAGCGTCTTCGTCTTGGTGTCCCAGATGACGAAGGCAAACATACCGCGCAGGCGTCGGGGCAGGTCACGGCCGTATTCCTCGTAGCCGTGCAGGAGCACTTCGCTGTCCGCGCCCGTGGCAAAGACGTGGCCGCGCGCCGTCAGTTCTTCGCGCAACTCGCGGAAGTTGTAGATCTCTCCGTTGAAGGTGAGAACAAGCGAGCCGTCCTCGTTTTTCATCGGTTGACGCCCTGCCTCGAGGTCGATGATCGAGAGACGGCGAAAGCCGAGGCACGCGCCCTCGTCAAGGTAGGCGGACGCATCGTCCGGACCGCGGTGCGCGATCAGGTCGGTCATGCTTTTTAAGATGTCTGCGTCGTGTTCGCGCAGGTGTTCACGGATGTATCCGGCAAATCCACACATAGTCTGATATTTATCCTTCCTGTTTTGAGAGTGCGAGTTTGTCTAAGAAGTGACGGCGATATTTTCGGTATTGGTTGAGTTGGTTTAAGAAAAAGTATTTGCGCCGAGTAAAGGAGAGGTCTTTTTTGTAGTAGAGCTGGTGGACGATGCGCCCGTCGCGCCACGCCGCAAGGGCTTTTTGCTTGAGTGCGCGGTTTTTCACGTAGCGGCGGATGACGCCTTTCGGGATGTTCGTCCAGAGCACCTCGTCCTTGGCAAAGAGCGGCGTCGTGGGGGGCAGACCGAGAAGGTCTTCCGTGAGGACTTTCGCAAGGTTTGCGCCGGCACCCGTGACGAAGAAACTGCTTCGTCCCTGACGCGGATTGAGTTCAAAGAAGCGGTAACTGCCGTCTTTGGGGTCGACTTTGACGTCAATGTTGAGAAATCCGCGGTAGCCGAGCGTTTGGATGACGGGCGCGAGAAGCTCGTAGAGTGCCGACTCCTCGGTGGGAAGGATCGCGGCGTAGGAGCCGATGCCTTCGGGCGTGTGCTCTTCCAGAAGCACCTGCCCCACGCAGAAGAGGCGGATGTCGCCGTCTTGTCCGACGTAGGCGTTGACCACGCGCATCGCACTGTCATCGCCGCCGATAAAGGGCTGCACGAGGACGGCCTCGTCGTAGTCACTCACCTTCAGTCGGCGCACGACGTCGGAAAACTCCGCTTCATCCGAAAGGAAAAAGACCTTCTTTTTGCCTTCGAACGAGCAGTTCCAGTAGGAGGCGCTGTCGGCGGGCTTTAACACGACGGGAAAGTCAAACGGGATCTTCGCCTCCTCCTTCTTCGGGAAAAACTCGTAGGTTTCCGGGTAGGACAGGCCGTGGGTCTTGCACATCTCGTAGAAATTCTCTTTTTGCGAAAGGGAGACGAGCGTCTCCTCGTCCGGCAGAGCGAACAGATAGTGGGGGGAAAGCCGTTCGCGGTGCCGCGCAGTCAGTCGGGCGTAGTAGTCCGAGCAGGGAACGAGGATGCGGCACTTGTCACCGGAGTTTTCGGCGAAGCGGATCAAGGTGTCGACAAAGACCTCGTCCTCCTCCAGCCGTTCTTCGAGGACGGCGTAGTGGACG
>JAFQUW010000167.1 GCA_017408325.1 Clostridia bacterium
AGGGTGTCCGTGCCGTCGTTGATGCCGTCGTTGAGCTTTGTGACGGTGCGGTATTTCCAGCCGTTGCTGTAATAGGGACTGTTGTTCAGGCGGATCGAGGCTCCTTCCGCAGCCTCGGAAAAGGCGCGCCAATAACCGACCGTGTCCGCGTGCGCTCCGGGGCTGAGCGGATCCATCACAGAAAGCGCAAGCGAGTTTCTTCCGACGCCCAGCCCCAGGGTGTAGAACTGCGGCGTGGAGGCGCTGTACTTCTGCGCGACCTTCGCCTTGACCCAGGCGGCGGTCAGCTGCGTGAGGAAGGCCATGTCGGAGGTCGCGTCGGAGGTGTAGCCCTGGCCGATGTTGGAATTGCCCACGGCGTTGTAGGAGTTGGTGGCAAAGGTCGGCTCACCGTCGCTCATCAGAACGATGACGGGCGTACGGTTGACGGTACTGTTTCCGACGCTCACGGTCGTGGAGACCGAGGAGGCCGTCAGCGTCTCGTAGGCGGCAAAGAGGCCGTCCTGAATGTAGGTGCCGCCCTCCACCGTCCTCGCCGTCGCGGACGGACGACGGTTCGAGGAGTTTCGCACGCCCGAAGCAATGCTCACGCGATCCTGAGCCGACAGGAAAATATAGGAAGGAAGCGTCTCGCTTCCCTCCTGCGTCGTGGAGGTCGTCGTGTAGCGATCCAACGGCAAAAAGACGCTGCCCGTCGACGCGTACAGCACGACACAGATGCGGTTGTGCGGATTCTGCGCCAAAAGATCGCCGATGGCGCGGTTTGCCGCACGGACCATCTCGGAGTCGCGCCCCGTGGAGTCGTCCATCGAGCCCGAAACGTCGAGAATGAGCACGGTGTCCGTCGGAGAGGCGGACGAGCCCGTAATGCTCATGCTGCTGCCGATGGCGGAAAGAGCGACCAAAAACGAATCGGGGTCGTCTTGCGTGATGCCCGTACCGGCAAAGGCAGCGGCGTCCGTCAGAACGCTCTTGTCCGTCCAGACGCGACCCGCGGAAGCGGTAGAGAGCGGCGTGGTCCAAAAGAGGTCCTTCCACGCATCCAGCGTGGGTGCGTCCGCCTGCCGCACGGGAGTGCTCGCCGCGCCGACGGCAAGGATCGAAAGCGGCAGGCAGGTGAGAAGCAGTGCAAACGCGACAAGCGTGCTCGTCACCTTCTTGAAAATTTGTTTCATCTTGTTCTATCTCCTTTTTCGGAAATGGTCATGAATCTGTGTCAGGGCGCCGTCGCGCCGGACAGTCGCAGACGGCAATCTCCGCACGCGTGTCCGGATAATGGATGCAGTCACTGCAGCAGTCCTCCGGAAGCTCTGCCAAAAGGGGGCGGTAGTGCTCGCAGGGTTCCTGCACCGCGCTCACAAGCGGACGTCCTTCGGGATCGTAGAGCGGAAGGACGGAAAAATCAGGATAGAGCACCACCGGCTCTCCGAGAGCGCGGTCGCTTTCCTCGTAGTAGCCGTAGCGCAGCTCCAGCGTATGTCCGCCGACCGAGAGGCTTTGATACAACGCACCCTCGGAGTGATCGGTTCGGTCAGGCATGCTTGTTCCTCCTTTCCGTTCGGGTCAAAAAATGACCCTTTTCCTGTTTACGAGAACAGTATAAAGGGTCTTGAGAGAAAAAACATCCACCGAATCGGCGAAAAAAAAGACAGTTTTTTGGGGGTCTCAGATGAAATCGGCAAGCTCGCGCCGTTTGGTCACGCCCGTCTTATTCTTTGCCGAGCGCAGGATCGACTTGATCGACGACTCGGACAAAAACAGGCGTGCGGCGATCTGGGCATCCGTGAAGCCGAACGCGGCCAAACGCGCCACCTCCGCCTCTCTCGCGGAAAGATGCGCGGAAAAGGTGCGGTCCAGCGCGCCGTTGTGCACCCGCGCCCAGCCCTCCCGAAGCTGCTTGTGCAGCGTCTTGACACGCAAGAGCGCCGCCGGGTCACAGCGGGCGATTCGCTCGTCGAGAAACGCGCCGAACTGACGGCGATGCTCGACGAGCGGCACAAGAAGTCCGTCGGCGAGACACAGTCCGATCGCGCGGTCCAGATGCTCCGCCGCAAGGCGCGTCTCACCCGTTTGGTGGTACGCGATCGCGCAGTTGAGCCGAAGGTAGATCTCGGCCATCACGATGCGGTCCGTCTGCATCTGCGTGATCATCGGCTCAATGATATGGGGCAGACATTTCATCAATCCCAGCCCCGTCACGTCGGGCAATTCAAGCCTCCCGATGGCGAGCTCATGTGCTTTTACCAAGAGATACCGAACGTAGTAAACGCGTGCGGCAGGATGGGAATCCACAGGCAAATGGTCAAACGAGCCGCGGCAAAACCAGTCCGGATAGCCCTCCGACCGGCGGATGAAGCTCTCCATCGCCGCGACGGACAAGGCAATGATGTCTGCGGCAAATTCGTTGGTATGCGGCGCGGAGCAGATGTGACTGCGCGCCTTCTTCCACATCGCGACGTCGCCCTTCCACACCGCCGTCATCGAAAGCAAGAGCCCACCGGCAATGGCTCCGTAAAAACCGGTGTGCTGCTCCAAAAAGTGACGCGCGCGGCGGTAGACGAACTCGATATCCCCTCTCGTGTAGGCGATCTGCGCCTCAAAAAGATCGTGCGTGATCTCGTTTGATCTCGTCTGTGCGACACAGTCGTCCGCCTTCCCCGCCGTGTGGTAAAGATCCGTCATGTCCAAAAACGGGCTCTTGCGGGTCAAAGGCACGTAATCGTGCACGTTTTGGCGCACGTGTGCGCGGCGAAAATCCGCCGGACGCGCCGAGGAGGTCGGGATCATCCAGCTTTTCCCGAAGCGCGTCGCCCCCGAAACCTTTCCCTCGCGGCAGAGATCCTGCACGCGACGCAGGGACAGCCCCCACTCGTTTGCGGCCCGCTTTGCATCCATATACTGCATCAAATCGCCCCTTTACAGTCAGCGTTTATGCGCTGAACAGACTCAAAACCCGCGCGTTCTTCCGCTTGGATCTTCG
>JAFQUW010000168.1 GCA_017408325.1 Clostridia bacterium
CCTTGTTCCAGCGGAGATTGTTCAGGTCAAAGGCGTTGAGGTCCTTCTGGAACTTGCCCGGCACCTCGACGCCGCAGCCGAGCACCTTCAGTAGATCGGTGATGATCTCACTTTTGAAAATGCGGGCGTAGTCGGCCTTGAGGCAGTTGAGTATCTTGCCGCGCACGGGCATAATGCCCTGAAACTCCGCGTCGCGCGAGAGCTTGACCGAGCCGAGGGCGCTGTCGCCCTCAACGATATAGATCTCGCGGCGGGAGACGTCGCGCGTGCGGCAGTCGACGAACTTTTCCACTCGGTTGGAGATGTCGATATTGCCCGAGAGCTTCTTTTTGATGTTGAGGCGCTGCTTTTCCGCGCTCTCGCGGCTTCGCTTGTTGATGAGCACCTGCTCGGCGATTTTCTGAGCCTCGACGCGGTTTTCAATGAAGTAGGTCTCGAGGCGGCTCTTTAAAAACTCCGTCATCGCCGTCTGCACGAAGCGGTTGGTGATGGCCTTCTTGGTCTGGTTTTCGTAGCTCGTCTGGGTGGAGAAGTTGTTGGAAACGAGCACCAGACAGTCCTCCACGTCCTGCCAGGTGATCTTGTCCTCATTCTTCTGATACTTACCCGCCTGCTTCAAATACGCGTCGATGGCGCTGACGAAGGCGCTGCGCGTCGCCTTGTCGGGACTGCCGCCGTGCTCGAGCCAGGAGGAGTTGTGATAGTGCTCGACGCGCTTGACGCGGTTGGAAAAGCAGCAGCAGGCGGAGAGCTTCACTTTGTACTCGCTCTTATCCTCGCGGTCTTTGCCGCGGCGCTCGGCCTCCCAAAAGACGGGAGAGGTCAGCGCGCCTTCGCCCGCAAGCTCGGAAACGTAGTCCGCGATGCCGTTTTCGTAGACGAATTCCTCCGTCTCAAACTTACCGCCCACCTGATTGCGGAAGCGGAACGTGACGCCCGCGTTCACCACCGCCTGACGCTTCATCACGTCGCGGAAGAACTCTGCGGGAATATTGATGTCGGTAAACACGTCGAGGTCGGGCAGCCAGCGGATGCAGGTGCCCGTCTTTTTGCCGCGGTCGGTCGGCTCGACCTTGAGCTCTTCGCCCTTCTTGCCCTTGACGCTGCCGCGCTCAAAGTGGAGCGAATACTTGTTGCCGTCGCGCCAGACGGTCACGTCCATATAGCGCGAGGCGTACTGCGTGGCGCAGGAGCCAAGGCCGTTGAGGCCGAGAGAGTATTCATAGTTGTCGCCCTCGGCGTTGTTGTACTTGCCGCCGGCGTAGAGCTCGCAGAACACCAGCTCCCAGTTGTTGCGCTTTTCCTTCTCGTTCCACGCAACGGGGCAGCCGCGGCCGTTGTCCTCGACCTCGATGCTCATATCCTCGAAGCGGGTGACGGTGATGAGCTTGCCGTGCCCCTCACGCGCCTCGTCGATGGAGTTGGAGAGGATCTCAAACACCGCGTGCTCGCAGCCCTCCAGCCCGTCCGAGCCGAAGATGACGCCCGGGCGCTTGCGTACCCGGTCGGCCCCCTTCAGGGACGAGATGGATTCATTTCCGTATTGTGCTTCCCGCGTGTTTCTGGCCATTGATATTTCCTCGC
>JAFQUW010000169.1 GCA_017408325.1 Clostridia bacterium
CTTCAACCTCGACGAATACGTCGGACTCGAACCGACCCACGACCAGTCCTACCGCTACTTTATGGATAAAAACCTGTTTGAGAAGATCGACCTCGATCCCGCTCGCGTGCATATCCCCTCGGGCATCACCGTCTCCGAGGACGACAGCGCGAAATACGAAGATGCTATCCGTGCCGCCGGCGGCATTGACATGCAACTGCTCGGCATCGGCCACAACGGACACATCGGCTTCAACGAGCCGAACACCCCCTTCGGTTCTCTGACGCATAAGGTCACCCTGACCGATTCCACGATCGACGCCAACGCCCGTTTCTTCGCTTCCCGCGACGAAGTTCCCAAGGAAGCGGTTACGATGGGCATCCGTACCGTAATGAACGCCCGCAAACTCATCCTGATTGCCCTCGGCGAGGGTAAGGCGGAGATCATCCGTAAGACCGTCTGCGGTCCCGTGACCGAAGAGGTTCCCGCCAGTGTCCTGCAACTGCATCCCGACGCATACATCTTTGCGGATCATGAGGCTGCGAAGTATCTGTGAGTACAATGAACGAATACCGCCGTTTTCTCACGCTGGCAACGGAAGACCCCGATCTTGTTCGGGAACTTCGTGCGATCGAAGGGAATGGATCGGAGATCGACGCGCGTTTTTCCGGCGTGTTGAACTTCGGGACGGCTGGACTGCGCGGAATCATCGGCGCGGGCAGTGCCCGCATGAACGTTTACACCATCTCGCGTGCCACGCAGGGACTCTGTGACGTCATCGAGCCGAAGAAGAAAGGGGACGTCCCCGTCTTCGTCGTCGGCTATGATACGCGCATCAAAAGTGATCTTTTTGCCCGACGCACCGCCGAGGTTCTTTCCTCGCGCGGTGCGAAGGTCTACCTTGCTGCCGAGCCGATCCCCGTGCCTTTCGTGTCGTTTGCCACGAGAGAACTCTCTGCGGACGCCGGCATCTGCATCACCGCAAGTCACAACCCGGCCGTCTACAACGGCTATAAAGTGTTCGGCGCGGACGGAAGCCAACTTCTGGAAGACGATGCATCGAAGGTGGAAGAGGCGGCAAAAAAACACGACTATTTTGAACCGCTCTCCGACAAAAAAGGAGAGATCTCGGCGATCCCGACGGGCGTGTTCGACTCTTATTTCAAACAACTCTCCGACCGTTTTCCTGCGGAAAAGAGAGATCTGAAGGTGGTTTACACGCCGCTTTGCGGAACGGGTCTTCACTTCGTTCCCCGTGCGCTGGATCTCGTTGGCTTTTCTTGCGTTTCGCTCGTGAAGGAGCAAGCGATCCACGACGGCTCTTTCCCGACCTGCGAAAAGCCCAATCCCGAAGTGCGTGAATCCCTTGCTTTGGCCGAACGACTGGCCAAAGAGACGGAGGCCGATCTCTTTTTGGCAACCGATCCGGACTGCGACCGCGTCGGCGTCGGCGTGCGTGAGAAAGAGGGGTTCCGTCTTTTGAACGGAAATGAAACGGGGCTTCTTTTGATGGATTATCTCTTGCGCCGCGCGCAAAGAGAGGGGACTCTGCGCCCCGATACCTTCGTTTGTACCACGATCGTCTCCGCTCCGATGGCGGATGCTCTCGCCGCCGATTACGGCGTGACGCTTTCGCGCGTTCTGACCGGCTTTAAGTATATCGGTGAGCAGATCGGACGCTTGGAGAAGGAAGGGAAGACGAGTGATTTTCTCTTCGGCTTCGAGGAAAGCTACGGCTGTCTTGCGTCCTCTTGAGTGCGCGATAAGGACGCCTGCGAAGCCTGTACGCTCGTCTGTCTGATGGCTCAGGAGTACAAACGGGAGGGGAAGACCCTGTGCGATGCCCTTTCCGATCTGGAATCACGTTACGGCATCTACCGCAGCGCACTGAAAAATTATGAGTTTGCCACTCCTGCGGACGCGGCGCGCTCTTGTGGGGTCTTGGCGGATCTGCGAAAGGACCCGCCCGAAGAGATCGCCTCTTCGCGTGTCGTGAGTCGGATGGACTGCCTTTCGGGTACGAAGACGGACGAAACGGGAAAGACTGCACCTTTGGATCTTCCGCGTGCGGACGTCCTGTCTTTTACAATGGAAAACAGGACGCAGTTGATGGTGCGCCCCTCCGGAACCGAACCGAAGGTGAAGGTCTACCTTTTTGCCACGGATGAAACGGAGGCGGCTTCGTTTGAAAAACTCGAAAAACTCAGCGAATACGCAGACAGCCTCTTCGCTTGACGCAGAGAGAAAAGGGGAGTCTTATGCACATCGCTTTTGATGCGGCACCGTTGGTGAAAAAACAAAAGAGCGGCGTCGGCTTTGCACAGGCCGACGCAGTTCTGTCGTTGTCGCGCACGCACCCGAAAGACCGTTTTTCCCTTCTGTATTTCAGTTTGCGCGCCCCGAAGAAAAAACGCGGTTATCTGGCAAGTTACCTTTTGCCGAACGTGGAACTCGTTGCGTGTCCCTTTTACACGGGACGTTTTTACCGCGCGACAAACGGTCTGTTCCCCTTGCCTTTTTCGATGTTTTTCCCCCGTCGCGCAGACGTGACGCACTTTTTTGACTTCATCATCCCCCCGGGAGTGAAGGGGAAGAAGGTCGTCAGCGTTCCCGATACCGCGTATCTGCATTATCCCGAGTCGGTCTCGCCCTTGAAGCGGCTTTTGCTCAAGTGGAATATGCGTTCTTCGCTTTCCCGCGCGGACCGCGTGATCACCGCAAGCGCGTACATGCACGATGAACTCGTTGAGTATTACGGCATTGCGCCCGA
>JAFQUW010000170.1 GCA_017408325.1 Clostridia bacterium
CCGCTCTCCTCGTCGTAGACGGAAAGTTTCGCGCGCTCAACTTCCTCGCAGAAGGCGCGTGCGATCTCCGTGAAAAACGGCGGAGTCAGAAGACAGCCGGCGGCGTCGATCGGTGCGTGCGTTTTCCGTGCGTAAAAGCCGACGCGGATGTGCCCGTCGGAGTCGGCGTAGAGCGGATACTGCGCCTTGTTTCGGTAGGCGGTGCGGCGCTTTCCCCAAAGGAGGGGACGAACCTCAAGATCGAGTCCGGCGGCGCGCACGGCGTGTTTGACGAAGCCTTCCTTCAGCCTGCGCTCGTATTCGTCTGTCAGGTGTAAAAACGAACAGCCGCCGCAACGGGGAAAAGCACCGCACTCGGGGGCGGTGCGGTGTTCGGAAGGGGAGAGGATCTCGGCGATGCGTGCGACGGCGTAGGTCTTCGCGACCTTGATGATGTGCGCGCGCACGCGGTCACCCGTCACGCCTTGCGCGACGAAGACCACCTGCCCGTCAATGCGGCAGACACCGTAACCGAGGTTGTTGACCTCTTCGATCGTTGCGTCGTAAAGTTCGTTTTTTTGCAGCATATCACTCTTGAATGTCGGCACTCTCGCAGAGGAAGTCGAGCACCTTTTCGGATAAAAATTGTTGGGTGAGGATCTCGCGGCCGAGCGTCTGTTCCATCAGTTCGGCGGAAACGTAGTAGGCGGAGGCACTCGCGTTGAAGTAGTCGAGGACAGCCTTGTCGTATTCCTCGTCTGTGAGGGTGAGGTTTTCCGCTTCGGCGATGGCGTAAACGACGAGATCTTCTTTGAGATAGGTTTTTGTGACGCCGTCCGCTTCCTCGTAGAAGCCGTCCATCGTCATCCCCATCTCCTCGACCAGTTCGGAGAGGGTCATCCCGTATCCTTCGGCAAGGGAGGTGTAGCCGTCGAGGTATTCGGTGTAGTAGTTTTCGTACTCCTTTTCCGGATACTGCAATACCGTCGCATCGTCGAGAACGCGTTCCCAGAGAAGTTCGACGAGTTTTACGTCGCGGATCGCCTCAAAAATACCCGTCTCGTATTCCTCGACGGTCTTGTACACGGTGAAGGTGCCGACGATCTCGTCGGTGAGTTCGGGAAGCTCGGACGAGATATAGTTGACCGTGACGAGGAAGGAGACCTCTTTTCCGGCATACTTCGGTTCTTTGTCATAGTCGTCGGGGAAGACGAGGTCGAGTGCGATCTCGTCTCCGGGCGTCGCGCCGACGAGCCCCTCGTCAAATCCGGGGATCCCGAGCGCATTTTCGCCGAGCGTGAGGAAAAAACCGCTGTCGGTGTCGTCGTCGTACTCTTGTTTCTCAAAGATCGCGGTGTAGTTTAAGTTGACGCGGTCGCCGAGTTCGACCGGACGGTCGTCGAGACGTGTCAGGGCGACAAAATCCGCCTCTCTCTGTTCTTGCAGTTCGGTTTCGCTCGGGGTGACGTCGGCTTTTTTGACCGCGAGCGATTTGTACTCTCCGAGTGTGACGTATTCGGAGAGTTCGTAATCGTATGGCAGATAGTCGACGGGCTCTTCCATCCACGAAAACAGGGAACAGGAACAGCAGGAAAAGACCCCGAAAAATAGGGCAAATAACAGACAGAGGCGGCGGATCATTCGGTATAACTTATCCTTCGATGACGGCGTTCTTGCGCACGAATTGGATCACGGCGTAATTGAGAACGAGACGGTCGGTCTCCTCCTCGCCGAGCATTTCTTCGAGTTCCTTGGTGCTGGAGACGCCGTACTGGGCGGAATAGTCCTCAAGAAGCATTTCGAGCGCGGCGGTACGCTGCTCCTTCGTGGGGGTGATGTCTTCCGCGCGGGAGATCGTGAGGAGGATCAGGTCGGATTCGACCATTCCCTTGGCGTAGGACTTCGCCTGTGCGAGGAATTCGGTCTCGTTGGTGCCGTTTTGGGCGAGATAGTTGGAGAAGGATATGCCGTAAGCGGCGGCAGCGTCCTTATAGCTCTGGATGTAGCGGTCACGGTAGACCTTCTGCGCGTCGTCGGGGAGCTTCTTGAACTCGGTTCCGTTGTAGAGTTTGTCCTGCACTGCGGCATCGAGCATGTCGTCGGCGAGGTCTTCGTTGATCGCCTTCTCATAATCTGCAACGGTCTTGTATTCGGTCAGTGCCGCGACGATCTCGTCGGTGAGCTTGGAAACCTCGGTGGAGTCGGTCTTGATGTAGTGCATCTTCACGGTGAAGACGACTTTGGCGCCGGCGAGGTCTGGGTTGTTCTCATAGGGATCGGGGAAGGTGAGGTCCAGGTCGACGGTCTCGCCCGGCTTGACGCCGACGAGTCCTTCTTCAAAACCGTCGATGAACGAGCCGCTGCCGAGCGTCAGGGACTGCATCTGCGCGGTGCCGCCCTCAAAGGCGACGCCGTCCTTTTTTCCGGTGTAGTCGATGATGACCGTGTCACCGTCCTTGGCGGCGCGGGACACTTCTTTTCCGGCGAAGTCGGTCTTTTTCTGTTCTTCGATCTGCTCCGCAGTGGGAGTGGTCTCGGCTTTGGTCAGCTTCATTCCCTTGTAGACGGGAAGAACGGCGTATTCGGAAAGATCGTAGTCGTAGGCGAGGGCGTCCGCTTCGTTGACGGGCGCGCTGCACGAAAACAGAGAGAGTGCAAAGGTGAGGGCGAGGGCAAAAGTGAGGATTCGTTTCATTATAGATTACTCCGTGGGATGGTCGGTCGGCTCCGCGCGGCTTGTCTGCACCTCGCGGAAGGTGGATACGTTGGCGCGGCAGATCGCGCCGAAAATTTTGGACGTAATGTCTCGATTTTCCTTGGATAGGGACCGCAAAAGTTGTTTGATCTCCTCGCGGTGCGTTTTCTCATCGGCGGGGCAGCCGCTCTTGTCGGGTCGGATCTCCTGCTTCGTGCAGAAGTAGAGAATGTCTTTTTCTTCTAAATAAATGAGAGGGCGGATGAGCATCAGCCCACTGCGGTCAAGAAAGCTCTTCGGCTCAAAGGTCGCGATGCGACCCGCGTAGAAGAGATTCAACAGAAGCGTCTCTACAACGTCGTCGCGGTGATGTCCGAGTGCAAGCACGTTGCAGCCGAGCTCGGCAGCGGCACGTCCGAGGGCACCGCGGCGCATCTTGGAGCAGAGGGAACAGGGGTTCTTCTCCTTGCGCTCCTCAAAGATGATCTTGCCGATCTCGGTCTTGACCGTGTGAAGCGGTACGTCGTAGCGCTTACAGATGCGGCGCGACTCGTTGAGTGTCGAGTCGGGGAAGCCCAGATCGACGTGAATGGCGTGAAGCGTAAACTTCTGCGGAAGAAAGCGGCGAAGCTCGGCAAGCGCGGTGAGCAGCACGAGTGAATCCTTGCCGCCGGAGATGCCCACACCGATGACGTCGCCGTCCGAGATCATGTCGTAATCCTGGATGGCGCGACGGGCAAACGAGAGCAGTGTTTTGGTAGTCATGCGGCTATTATACAATGAAACTTGAAAAAAGGCAATCACCAAAAACGAAAATTGAAAGTGAGAAAACGGGAGGAAATGAGAGAAAACGAGAGAAATAAGGAGATTGATTTCAAAAACATAAATTTTTCTCAAAAAAGCCTTGACAAGTGCGGTAAAACAAATTATAATGTGCAGGCTGAATAAACCACAACGGAGGATTGCTATGTCTACTTTTATGGCAAAGCCCGCTGAAGTCAAGCGCGGTTATTACCTGCTTGACGCAGAAGGCAAGACCCTCGGTCAGGTTGCTGTCGCCGCCGCTACCATCCTGCGCGGCAAGCATCGTCCCGAGTTCACCCCCCACGTTGACTGCGGCGAATTCGTCATCGTCATCAACGCGGACAAGGTTGTCTTCACGGGCAAGAAACTCGACCAGAAGATCTATTATCATCATTCCGGCTACATCGGCGGTCTGAAAGCAGTGAGCTACCGCGACTTGATGCGCACCAAGCCTGAGAAGGCAATGGAGCTTGCCGTCAAGGGTATGTTGCCGAAGAATTCCATCGGCCGCAAGTCCATGACCCGTCTCAAGGTCTTCGCCGGTGCGAAGCACAACCACGAAGCCCAGAAACCCGTCGCGTACGAGTTTTAAGTAAGAAGGAGGGAATCACATGACTTATACCAGCGCGAAGCCCTACTTCTACGGTACGGGCAGAAGAAAAGAATCCGTCGCGCGTGTCCGCCTCTATCCGGGCACCGGTGCCGTCACCGTCAACGGCCGCGACATCAACGACTACTTTGGACTTGACACCCTCAAGTTCATCGTCCGTCAGCCGTTCGGCGTGACCGAAACGGAAGGCAAGTTTGACATCGTCTGCACCGTCAAGGGCGGCGGTCTCACCGGTCAGGCCGGTGCCATCCGTCACGGTGTTGCCCGTGCTCTCCTGCAGGCCGACGCGGAAGCATACCGCGCCGCCCTCAAGAAGGCCGGCTTCCTCACCCGCGACCCCAGAATGAAGGAGCGCAAAACGTACGGTCTCAAAGCCGCCCGTCGCGCCTCCCAGTTCTCCAAACGCTAAACATTCTTTCGAGAACGTCAAAAACCCCGAAACCTTCCTTGGTTTCGGGGTTTTCTTTTTTCGTGTCTTACGTCAGGATCCATCTCCATTTGCGCGCTTGGTCGCGCCGTGAAGCATATCCGATGCCCACGCGCGTGTCACGGCGCTTCTGGTACGGTTTTCCATCGTCCTCGATCCAAAGTGCGGGGGAAGTCAGAAAGGAATCCTTGTGAAACTCCCCCGTGATGCCGAGTGCGCGGGTCAGTTTCCCGGGTCCTTCGGCGTTTCGGCAGGCGCGAATGAGCACGGCCTGCGGCTCGCCTTCTTCTCCCGTGACGGCATTTAAAAGCCAGTGCATTCCGTAACAGAGGTAGACGTACATGGTGCCGGCGGGGTACCACAGAACCTCGGCGCGCGGCGTTTTTCCTTTGTGCGCGTGGCAGGCGGTGTCCTCCGTGCCGCGGTAGGCTTCCGTCTCGGTGATCTGCAGACGAAGCACTTCTCCGTTTTCCGTCTCGCGGCACAACCATTTTCCGCAGAGCTCGGGGGCAACCTTGAGTACGTCGCGCCGAAAAAAGCTTTCTTGTAAACGGGTCATCGCACACTCCTTCTTTTTTTGAGTGTATCGTTTTTCCTATCATAACAAACCGAAGGAAAAAACGCAAGCGCCCGAGTGTTCGGGCGCTTGCGCATCTCTCATACTGTGTGTCAGACGTTTGTGCGTGGTGTGCGGGGTTAGGAGATCAAATTGAGCGTGACGCGCACGGGGAGGTGATCGCTTCCGGCCGCGTTGCTGGTGACGATGTGCTTCGAACAGGCAACACCGGCGGTGGTGACGAAAATGTGGTCAAGATCGCTCGTCGGGTTCGACGCGGGATTCGTGTAGTAGTTGCCGAAACTGTTGTTCGTGACGGTCGTTGCGATCGCGCGGGTGGAGTTGAAGCGCGTGCCCGTGATGGTGTTGGTCTCGCCTGCGTGAGCGCCGCGACCGGTCATGTAACGGAACATGGAGTTCGCGGTGGCGAAGTTCATGTCGCCCATCACGATCAGGTTGTTCGTTGCGAGCGGGGCGTTGCGCTCAATGGCGTTGATCTGATTTAAAAGCACCTTGACCTGCTTGAAACGCGCGGAGGCGGTTAAGTCGAGGTGCGTGTTGAACACGATGAAAAGATCGCCGGTGCTCTTGGCTTCCAGAACGGCCCAGGTGCAGATGCGATAATAGGAGGAATCGCTGTACTTGGACTTGGTGTTCGGGGTGTCGGAGAGCCAGAAGGTTCCGGAGTTGTGGAGCGTGAACAGATCCGTCATAAAGAAGATCGGGTTGCACTCGTTTCCTTCAAGGATGGAAGAGGTTCCGCGATACTCGCCGCGCACGGCGGTGTATCCGAGGCTTTTGATACGGGAGCTGATGGAGCTCCAGGTGAGGTTGGTGACCTCCTGTAGACCGAGCACGGCGGGTCTCTGCGTCTGAAGCATAGACTTGATGCCGTTAAAGTTGGTGTTGTTATTCTTCACGTTGTAAGTCATCAACGAGAAGGAAGCAGTGCCGGCGGCAGAGGTGGTGGGGGCGGTTGCGAGGAAAAGGGAAACGCACATCAGAGTAGAGAGCAAAAGGGTCAGGATACGGCTTTTGAGAGTCATAGATGGTCCTCCTGTTCAGTTCGGTGGTGTGTGACGAAAGCCCTCCTATTTGCTTTCGTTTGCCGCATTATAACCGACAAAAAACCCGCTTGTCAAGCATTTTTTTCGAGAAAAAATAAATATTTCAAAAAATGAAAAAACCACTTGAAAAGCCCTCTTCTTTGTGTTAAAATATACGGGTACGCCGGTGTGATGGAATTGGCAGACGTGCTGGACTCAAA
>JAFQUW010000171.1 GCA_017408325.1 Clostridia bacterium
CCCGCGCCCGTCTCACCGACGAGGCCCAGCGTCTGCCGCTTCTTTAACGCGAGGGAGACTCCGTTGACGGCGTAGACCACCGCGTCGTCCGTGTCGAAACGCACGTGTAAGTCTTTGATTTCAAGAACGTTGTTTTCCATAAACGGTATCCTTATCGCTTGAGCTTGGGGTCGAGTGCGTCGCGCAGACCGTCACCGATCTGGTTGATGGCGAGCACGAGGATCAAAATGGCAAGCCCGGGGAAGATGACGAGGTGCGGATTGGCGCGCATGTGCGTGCGTGCGTCCGCAAGCATCGCGCCCCATTCGGGCGTGGGGATCGGAACGCCGAGGCCGAGAAAGCTGAAGCCCGCCGCGCCGACGATGCAGCCGCCGATGCGCGTGGTGACCTGCACCAAAATCGGGGAGAGGGCGTTGGGGAGAACGTGTTTTACGATGATCTTAAAATCGCTGACGCCCATCGCGCGAGCCGCCTCGATGTATTCGTTGTCGCGCACGGTCATGATCGACGCGCGTGCATTTCGGGTGAAGTGCGGGATGGTGGCAAGCCCCTGTGCCAGGATCAGGTTGCCGAGGTTGATGCCGAAGGCGGAGACGATGACGATCGTCAGAAGCATGTTCGGGATCATCAGAAGCAGTTCGACGATGCGCATGGTCACGTTTTCGATCTTGCCGCCGTAGTAGCCGGCGATCGCGCCGAAGAGGATGCCGAAGAAGGTGGAGATCAAGGTCGAGCCGAAGCCGATGAGCAGCGAGTAACGGGTGCCGTAGAACACGCGCGTCAGAACGTCGCGGCCCATGTGGTCGGTGCCGAACAGGTGCTCCGCGCAGGGCTTCAAGAGTCGCTCGGAGATGTTCATGCCGACGATGTCGGTGTCGTAGTTCCAGATAAAGCCGGAGGCGATCGCAATGACGACGAAGGCACACAGCACGAACAGACCGAGGACGGCCCCCTTGTTTTTCTTGTATTGGCGCCAGATCTGACGGGAGCGTTTCGTGCCCGTCGCACGGGTCAGGCGCACGGCGTCCAGATCGCTCTGGCGGTGTTTGTTTCGGAAGAAAGAGAAGAAGCCCATAGTCTTAACCTCGTTTGTATCTGGCCTTGATGCGCGGATCGACGAATGCGTAGAGCATGTCGACCGCCAAGAGGATGACGGCGGTCAGGATGCTGACCATCACGATGTTGCAGGTCGCCGACATAAAGTCGTTTGAGCGGATGCAGGTGACGGTGTGCATGCCGACGCCCGGCCAGGAGAAGACGGTCTCGATGACGGTGGTGCCGCCGAGGAGGATGGAGAACTGGCTTCCGACGATGGTGATGATGGGGATCAGCGCGTTTTTGAGCGCGTGTTTTAAGATCGTCTTTCGCTCGGAGACGCCTTTTGCGCGCGCGGTGCGCAGGTAGTCGGCGCGGATCTGGTCGACCATGGACGAGCGCGTCATACGCGTCACGAGTGCGGCGTTGTTGATCGCCGAGCAGAACATCGGCATCAAAAGTGCGGCAAAGGTGCCGTCATCGCCGCCCGAGGGGAGAATGCGCAACTGCACGGCGAAGAAGACGATCAGCAGAAGTCCGAGCCAGAAGGTCGGCATGGAGATGCCGAGCATCGCCACCGAGGAGAGCACGGTGTCGATCCACGTGTTCTGCTTGACCGCGGTGATGATCCCGACGGGGATGGCGATCACGACGGTCAGAAGAATGGAGGCAAAGGCGAGTTTGACCGTGTGGGGGATGCGCAGGGCGAATTCTTCCCAGCAGTCGTCGCCGTAGAGCCCTTCGCCGAAATCGCCGCGCAAGACGACGTCTGAGATCCAGCGGCCGAAGCGGACGGTGATCGGGTCGTTGAGCCCCATCTGCTCGCGCATGATCTCGATCTGTTCTTCGGTTGCAAAGTCGCCCGCTTTCGTGCGTGCGGGGTCACCCGTCATGCTCATCAGCCAAAAGACCAAAAAGGCGACGACGAGCAAAATCGGGATGAGCGTGAGGACTCGTTTGATAAAATACTTGAACATATAGCCGTGTATCCTGTTGAAAAATCGGGTTGGAAATCTCACAAAAACCTCCCCGCGCTTGTGGCGCGGGAAGGTTTTTTCGTTTTGGGTTATGCTTCGAGTTTGCAGACGGTGGACCAGTCGCAGGCGTTGTCGCTGCCGCCGAGGTAACCGCCGGAGACGGTCGCCTTTTTGCCCATCCACATGTTGTTGTAAACGAGGGGGAAGAGGGGGGTGTTGTCGGCGACCCACTGCTGGACCTCGCCGAAGACGGAGACCATATCGTCCCAGTTGGTCTGGGCGGAGACTTTGTCCTGCAGCTTCTCGTATTCCTCGGAGGCAAAGCCGAACACGTTGGAGGAGCCGCCGCGGTAGAGGAAGCGGTTGTAGTTGTAGAGGAGCGCGCCGCGGTAGGAGGCGTAGTCGAGGAAGAGGTCGTAGCCGTCCTGCGCCGCTTTGAAGGTGGTCCAGTTGGTGCCGTCGATGAGGCGCAGATCCACCTGAACCCCCGCCTCGTTCAGGCAGGCCTGGATGACTTCGGCGGCCGTGGCGGTCGCGCCGGCGTAGAAGACAAGGGTCAGTTTCTCAACGCCTGCCTTCTTGAGCGTGGCGGCACCGGCGGCAGGATCGTATTCCAGACCCTTGACGCTGTCGGAGTAGCCGAGTCCGCTCGGGGCGCAGAAGTTCGTCGATTTCACGGCGAGGCCTTCCCAGGCGACGCTGACCAGAGAGTCTTTGTCGATGCACTGCGCGATCGCGCGGCGGATCTCAACGTCGTTCATGTCGGCGTTCTTGGAGTTGTAGTTGAAGCCCATATAGTAGGAAGCGCAGCCGGTCTTCTCTTCGATCTTCAGCTCGGGGTCGCTTTCAATGAGGGCGTAATCGGTGTTGGAGAGGGAGTTGCAGAAGTCGATCTCCTTGGCCTGAAGCGCGGAGGAGAGGGCGTTCTTGTCGCCGTAGACCTTGCAGGCGATGTGCTTGGTCTTGTAGTCGTCGGTGCCGCGCCAGTAGTTTTCGTTGCGGGTGGCGACGAAGACCTGACCCGTGACGGTGTTTTCTTTGTCGTAGAAGTAGGGGCCGGTGCCGATGACGGAACCGTCGGCGTGGCCGAGGGTCTCGATCGCGTTCTTGGAGTAGACTTTCATTTCCATGTACGCGGCGAAGTCGGGCATCGGTTGCTTTAAGATGAACTTGATGGTGGTGTCGTCGATGATCTCGATTTCCTTGGCGTATTCGCCGGCGGAGAAGGTCTTGACCACGTTCATCGCGCCGTCAAGGTTTGCGGCGTAGGTGTAGGTGAACTTGACGTCTTCCGCGGTGAACTTGTCGCCGTTGTGGAAGGTGACGCCGTCCTTTAAGTAGAAGGTCCACTCGGAGTTGTCGTCGTTGTGTTCCCATTTGGTGGCAAGTTCGGGATCGATCTCGCCCGTTTCGGGGTTGTTGTAAACGAGGGTGTCAAAGGTCATGTTCGTGAACCACTCGGTCTGCGAGGAGGTGCCGCCGTAGGGATCGGCGGTGTCGAGGTCGCCCACGCGGCCGGTGTAGACCCATTCGGCGTACTTGGCGTCGCCTGCGGGGGCGTCGGTGCCGTCGTCGGCGTTCGGAGCGGTCGCGGTGCATGCGCTCAGCGCAAACAGGGTCGCCGCCGCCAAAAACAGAGCGATCAGTTTCTTGTTCATCTTGGTGTCCTCTCTTTCGGTTTTTGTGGGGTGTGTTGTGAAAACAGGGGGTGGTTTGATTCTTTTTGCGTCTCTTTCCAGACCTCGCCGCAATCGACGTAGGACCAGTCGGGCAAAACGGCGTTGCGTTCCACCGTGGTGCCGCTGGAGAGAATGGCGCCGCGTCCGATCTTCGCGCCGGTGCCGACGGTGGCACGGGCACAGACGACGGTGCCGAGGCCGATCTCGGCACTCTGGGAAACGACGGCGGAGGGATGGATCAGAGTCGGGATGACGAATCCCGCCGCGATCAGCTCGTTCATCCAACGCGTCCGAAGGGTGATGTCGCCCACGGCGGGGATGGCCACCGGATACTCGCCCAGATAGTCCGCAAAGTCGCGGCAGGCCCCGATGGCGACCTCGGACTTGAAATCGTCGAGGAATCGGATCTTGCGAAAGATGCGCAGGCTCTCGGCCAACTCCATGACCTCTTCCCCGTGACTGCCCGCGCCGAGGATCAACAGGTTCATCTCGCGTGCGGGAGGGGCGGAGCAGAAGGCTTTCCGTTCGTCGCGCTTTTTCTCGGCCTCTTCGTAGGTGCGGCCGTAGCAGGAACCGTAGACGGCGCGCCCTTGTTCGTCACGTCCCTTGACGTAACGGGCTTCAAATCTCCCGTCTTTTCGCAGACGGATGTTGCTGCCGGTTTTCATACGCGTGCTCCCAAACAGAAGTGTGTAGTACAAGGATACTAAAAAATTGACCATTTGTCAAGGGAAATGACCACCTGTTTTTTAGCACTTTCCACAATTTGACCACTTAAAACGCAAAACGAAAGTGGTCAGGCGCCGGGGCTTTTTCCCTTGAGCATTTTTTCGGATACAACATCTTCGCCGCCGCCGCGCAAAACCGTTGTTCTACCACTATATATGGAAACGGAGAAACGGCGAAAAAATTTCGCGGTGTTTTTCGTTGACGGCGCATTTTCTTTATACTAGAATGAACGGGCTTTTGATTTGTTGCATCCGATGCGAACGTATGATATAATTTCAAAAAAGATAATTTCGCCGCGCGAAAAAAACAAGGTGCATTATGAACGCACTTGCGATTCAAACAAAAAGAACAGGAGAACCCACAATGGATAATTATTCTTTGCAAGCGAATGAGGTATCTCTTTATAAAGGGAAAGCAGCTGACGGAATCGAAATTATGCTTACAAACCTCAATTTGGTCGTTGTTAAAAAGACCCCCAGATTTTTTAAGAAAGACGAAGTTGAAACCTTTGTATATTCTAAAGACGATATAAAGATGTATAACGGTGTTCCGCAGGTTAAACAAAAAGAATCGTTGGTAGAAATATTTTTAACTTCGGAAGAACTTAAGGTTGAGTTTCCCTCAAGAACAGAGGCACATAAATTTGTCAGCGCGGCACACGAATTGTTAACGGGGAAAAAGACCACGGTAAGGGGCGCAGAAAAAATTAAAAGCGCAATTGAATTAGTTGATAACACCCTCGGAATCAATAGCGTTGACGCGGTAAAGAGTGTAATGGAAAAGGGGATTGTAGGAAGTATATTCGGGGGGATCGGGAAAAAAGCAAAAACGCAAAGCAAGACGGCCGCTGCAAAAGAAACCGTTGATCTGGGCAAAGAGGTAATTGGGACCGTTGCTATGATCTCGACTTCCAAAACGGAAGCAAAGACAGAAGATTACAATGAAAAAATCGAAACTGTAAAAAAGTTGAAAGAATTAGCGGATGCGGGGATTCTTACACAGGAAGAATTTGAGGAAAAGAAAAAACAATTGTTGGATTTATAAAAAAGGCTCGGACAAAAAGTCCGAGCTTTTTTGTTGTTCAGGTCATTTCGACGGGGTTGAAGCGGTCGCCGTCGAGGCTTTGGAGGTCGATGCAGAGACGGCGGTGGTGTGCGTAGGTATCGCCGACGGCGCGGCGGTGGTAGGCGGTATAGTGCCGTCCGCCGAAGAAAAAGGCGCTGTTGTGACCGGGACCGTCCGCGAGACCGGAGGCAACGAGGACGTCGCCGTACCACTCAAACTTGCCGCAGGGCGTGTCGCTGACAGCGGCTTTGACCCGGTAGGTGCCGTTTGTCCAGTTTCCGGAGGAATACATCAGGTGATATTTTCCGCCGATCTTCTCGACGTAGGGTGCTTCCACGTAGCCCTCGGGGGTCACCTCGCGCACGACGCCCTCGACCGAGGGCTCTTCCATGGGCAAAAAGCCGTCCATCGTCTCGTTTAATTTCCCGACGGTGAGGTGTCGCCAGCCGCCGTAGTAGAGGTAGACCGTGCCGTCGTCGTCGCAGAAAAAGTGTGCGTCGATGGGCTGGGCGCCGCAGTAGAAGCGGTTTAAGAACGGTTTTCCGTCTGCGAGCACGTTTTTGAACGGACCGAGGGGCGAGGGAGAAACACCGACGTACAGACCGCCGACCTTGTCTTCCGAGTGGATGTTGTTTGCGGCAAAGACGATGTAAAATTTGCCGTTTCGCTCCATCGCGCTCGGCGCCCAGACGGCGCGGTGCGCGGTGGAGAAGGTTGTCATATCGAGTACGTCGCGGTGCACCGTAAAGTGCTCAAGATCCGTACTCGTTACGACGTCGAGGTTGAGCTGCTCGTCAAAGGGGAGCGAACGGGTCACGTAGCAGTAGAGCGTGTTGTCCCAGACCCTCGCTTCGGGGTCGGCATACCAGGCGTCACAGACGGGGTTTTTCATCGTTCTTTTCTCCAAACTCAATTTTTGTTCTGCGTGGCGACGACGAGGCGGTCGAGGGTTGCCATCATGGCACAGCCGCGCACATTGAGACGCGCCTTCAGCGTGCCCTCCGTCGCGTCAAAGCCTGCGTGCACGATGGCGGAGTTTGCCTTCGTCGCCCCCGTGGCAACGTCGTTTTTCGCCTCGAGGATGCAGAGCTTCAGGTCGTATTTCGACAATGTGCGTGCGACGAGCGCACCGGTTACGCCGGCGCCGATGACAACTACGTCAAACATTGTATATCTCTCTTTTCATTTTGGTTGTTTTACCCGCCCATTCTACCACAGTCTTTTGGAAAAGGAAACCGAAAAAACGCCGAAAACCGCGCGCGGATCGCTTTTTCGGGCGGCGGGCGACCGTTTTTGTTTAATCGAGCTTCAGGATCATCTGCAGGATCCTCCGCGCACAGGCCTCGAGGTGTGCGCGCCGGAGCGTTCCGGCTTCCAGGGCCGCCTTCAGGCGATACGGCTTGCCCGAGGGCATCGTGAGGTCGCACTGATTTAAGACGCTGTCCTCCTGGTTGCAGGGGGTTCCCCAGTCGGTGGTCAGCATCCCGTCAAAGCCCCATTCGTCGCGCAGGATGCCGACGAGTTGTTCGTAGCTGTTGCAGCATCTTCTGCCGTTTAGGATGTTGTAGCTGCACATGACCGTCCACGGTTGGCTCTCTCTGACGCAGATCTCAAAGCCGCGCAGATAGATCTCGCGCAGGGCGCGCTCGGAGACGCGGCTGTCGCACAGAGTGCGGTTCGTTTCCTTGTTGTTGCAGGCGAAGTGCTTTGCCGAGGCGGCGACGTGCACGCTCTGGATGCCGTTGACCTCGGCGGCGGCAAGTTTGCCGGAGAGGAGCGGATCCTCGCTGAAGTACTCAAAGTTTCTGCCGCAGATGGGGTTGCGGTGGATGTTGAGCGCAGGGGCGAGCCAGACGCCAAACCCGTTTTCCTTGACCTCCAGCGCGGCGGCGCGACCGAAGCGGTAGACGAGGTCGGTGTTCCACGTGCAGGCGACCATCGTGGCGCAGGGCCAGGCGGTCGTTTCGATGCCGCTGCCGGGGGAGATGCGAAGCCCGGCAGGTCCGTCTGCCGTCATCACGGCAGGGATCCCCAGCCGCTCGATGCCGCCGATGCCGCAGGTGTTGGAGAGTCCGCGGCTCGGAATGCCGCCGACGAGTCCCATCAATTCCTCGTCGGTCATCTGCGCGAGAAACGCGTCGAGGGGGAGCCTGCCCGACGCCACGTAGCGCAAGGGGAGAGGCTTTTCGGATTCGGGGGCGACGGCAGTGTTCGCTTCGGGGACGGCGTCGCTGTGATCCAAAACGGGAAACGACGGGAGGGCCTCAAAGGTTCCGTCGGAAAGGAGGCGTTTTTCAAGGGCGTTCGGCGCGCATTTTTGCGAAAGCGCGCGCGTGACGCGAAACGCCTCTTTGACCTCGTAGCGAAAATCCGCCGTCTGCAGATCGCGGCAGCTCGTCCCGACGCAAAAGGCGTATTCGCCGCCCTCCAATACGTAGGAAGACGCCTGCAGCTTGCCGAGGTCGTCGTAGCTTGCCAGATCCTCCGCCGAAAAGCGGACGGTGACGTCCTCCGCCTCGCCGGGGGCGAGAAGCGCGGTCTTGTGGAAGCCGACGAGGGAAAGACGGCTCTTGCCGAGCACGCCCTGCGGCGCGGTGCAGTAGACCTGCACGACTTCTTTTCCTGCCTCCTTTCCGACGTTTTTCACCGTGACGCAGACCTCGATCTGCCCGTCCGTCTCTGACGCAACGGGCTTCGTGAGGGAAAAATCGGTGTAGGAGAGACCGTAGCCGAAGGGGTAGACGACCTTGTCGCGCGCCTCGGGGAAGGTCTCAAAATAACGGTAGCCGACGAAGATGTCCTCGAAGTAACAGACGTAGTCGCGGCTTTCGTGGAAGGAGTCGACAAAGGGGTAGTCGCCGAGCGTTTTGGCGACGGTGTCGGTGAGCTTTCCCGAAGGGTTGACGTCGCCGCAGAGGACGTCCGCGACGGCGAGTGCGCCGCAGGTACCGCCCTGCCAGGCGAGCAGTGCGGCGTCGATCTTCGGGTTGTTTTCGATCCAGGTCATATCAATGATGCCGCCGACGTTGAGCACGACCACGCTGCGGTCGAAGGCGGCGGTGACGTCGCGGACCAGCTCTTCTTCGACCTCCGAGAGCAAAAAGTCGCCTTTTTCGTTCGTGCGGTCCTGTCCCTCGCCGGAGAAGCGGTGGATCGAGATGACCGCGACGTCGGCGTGCGCCGCGGCGTCGGCAATCAGCTCGCGCGGCACGGCGATCTCGGGGAAGAGCTTTTCACTGCTGTAGGTGGCAAGCTGGGGCTTGATAAAGTCGTAGTAATGACGGACGCTCGGCTCGTAGAGAGAGACGGACTCCGGCTTTGCCAGAAGGCCCTCGTAGAGGTTGTAGGTGTGCTTTGCGAAGACGCGACCGCTTCCGCCGCCGCATTTGACGTAGTCGAGACAGCCGATGCCGAACAGGGCGACGGTGGGCTTCTTTTGAAAGGGCAGGACACCGTTGTTTTTCAACAGGACGATCCCTTCCGCGGCGATGGCGCGGGAGAGCGCAAGGTGCGCGCCGCTTCCGGTGACGCGCGCGCCGCCTTCTCCGATTCCGGTCGTGAGGTTGTATCGGTGGCGAGCCCACTTTTCTTCTTCTACTTTTGCAATTTGACGGGTGACGTCCATAGTTGCTTCCTCCCAAAAAACGGGTTGTCCTGCGTTTGTTTGACGCACCTTCATTATAGCAAAACCGCCCGAAAAAGCAAGCCTGTTTTCGAGGGTTTTTGCCGCAGACGTCCCGGGGTAAAATTGCACGAAAACCGCCGGAAGAGAAGTTTCTCTTCCGGCGGTTGAATGGGCCCGTCAGATCGCGGTATAGCCTCCGTCGATGGGGAGGATGACGCCCGTGACGTAGGACGCCTCGTCGCTGGCAAGAAAGATCGCGCCTGCGTTGAGCTCGCCCTCCTTGCCGTAGCGTCCGAGGGGGACGGTCGCCTTCATATAGGCGGTGAACTCCTCGGTCTTCAGCGTCTCCTCGGTCAGCTCCGTGGCGAAATATCCGGGGCAGATCGCGTTGCAGGTGATGTTGTATTTGGCCAGCTCCGCGGCAACGGCACGGGTGAAGTTGACCACGCCGCCCTTGGACGCGTGATACGCGACCGTGTCGATCGCGGGATTGCCCACCAGACCGTACATCGAGGCAATGTTGATGATCCTGCCGTAGGAATGCTTTTTCATAATGTTCGCAAACGCGCGCGTCACGTAGAAGACGCTCGTCAGATCGGTGGAGAGGGTGAAGTCCCACTCCTCGTCGGTCATTTTGAGCACGCCTGCGTTTGCGGCGGCACCGGCACAGTTGACGAGAACGTCCACCTTGCCGAATTTTGCTTCCGCCTTTGCGGCGACGGCGTCGACCTCGTCGGACTTCGTCACGTCGCACTTGACGGGAAGGCAACGGACGCCGGTCGCGCGAAGCTCTTGGGCGAGATTTTCCAATCGTTCGATGCGACGGGCGGTGATGACGAGATCCGCTCCCTGTGCGGCAAAGCCGCGCGCCATCTGCATTCCGAGTCCGGAGGACGCACCGGTGATGACGACCACTCGATTCTTGAGACTAAACAAAAAAATCACTCCTTTTTGCGTCGGTTGTACGCTCATGATACGAAAGCATACCCCAAAAAGTCAAATCCGATCGAACCGAGAAAAAGCGAGGGCATTTCCCTCGCTTTTTCGCGTTGTGTTTATTTGTCGAGCAGAGAGCTGCTGTCCGGATCGAGATAGAGGACGGCGCTTTCGTGGCGGCGCAGAATGGTCGCGGGGCAGTCCACGGTGATCTCGTCGTTCAGGGTGTTTTTGACGGCCTGTGCCTTGGTCTTGGCAGGGACGATGCAGAACAGATGCTTGCCGGCAAACAGGGTCGGGCAGGTCAGGGTGAGGGCGAAGCGCGGCACGCGGTCGATCGTCGGGAAGCAACCGTCGTTGACCTGCTGGGTGCGGCACATCTCGTCGAGCTCGACGGCCTTCACGGTCTTGGGATCGTTGAAGTCCGCGACCCACGGGTCGTTGAACGCGATGTGACCGTTTTCGCCGATGCCCATGACGACGATGTCGGTGGGGTTGTTCTTGAGAAGCTCGGTGTAACGGGCGCACTCGGCGTCGACGTCCTCGGCGGAGCCGTTCAAGATGTTGACGCTCTTGAAGGGGACGCGGTCAAAGAGGCGCGCACGCAAAAAGTTGCCGAAACCGGCGGCGGCATCTTCCTCGGCGAGACCGATGTATTCGTCCATATGGAACGCGTTGATACGGGACCACTCGATGTCGTCGTAGGCGATGAGCTGTTCGAGCACCTCGTTCTGAGAGGGGGCGGCGGCAAAGATCATATTGATCTCTTCCTTTTCGCCGAGCAGTTCGATGATCTTCGCGCGGATGTCCTCGGCGGCGAGCTGTCCCATTTCGCGGCGGGAGCTTCCGATTTTCACAAGCAGTAAATCTTTTTTCATGGTGCACCTTCCTGGATCCGAACAATGTCGGTTTGTAACGCTTTGTTTCGCGACTTTTATTATACTGTTTGCCGCGAAAAGTGTCAAGGGCTATTTGGACCACTTGGTTTTTAAGGAGAAATGTATACACGAAAGCAACAGGGATTGTACGCCGTATAGAGGAATGCGTTATTTTAGG
>JAFQUW010000172.1 GCA_017408325.1 Clostridia bacterium
CTCTCGGCACCCGAAAACCGGTCTCCGCACGGGCCGCCGCCAGTAGTTCCCAAAGAAGGGCGCGGGAAGAAGCCTCTTCATAATCAAACGAAGAAAAATCCACTCCCAGGCGCGCGGTGTCCCGTGCGCTCAGGCGGATCTCCAGTTCTTCTCCCAACAGCGAAAATTCCATGCTCCCGTCCCCCAAAGTTCAAACTGCTTTGAGTATACCAAAGAACGTGCATCTTGTCAGCCCTCAAAATGCGGCAAAGGAAGAAGATCTTGGAAAAACGGCGGCGGAAGGCTCCGCCGCCGTTGGGACGTCTCAGACGCGATACATCAGGTCGAGGTAGGTCGGCATCGGCCAGAGTTTGTCTGGCATCTCCTCCTCAAGTGCGTCGCAGGCGGCGCGCAGACTCTCCATCTGCGGCAGCACGCGGTCGCGGTACGCCTCAGCACGTTCTTTTAAGTTCTCGATCTGCATCGCCTGTTCGTGTTCACCGTCGAGCAGTTTGAGTGCCTGACGGGCTTTTGCCACGAGCGAAAGGATCGAGGAGAGCATTTCTTTGTGATCGCCGTTTTCCAGTCCGACGGCGGCGATCTTCTCCGCGTCGGCGGCCAGCGTTCCGCAGTAGTCCATCGCGGCGGGAATGATCCCGCGACCCGCCATTTCAAGCATAATAAGCGACTCGATGTTGCGAACTTTCGAATACAGTTCGTACTGCACCTCGACGCGGCTCATACTCTCCGAGCGCGAGAGGATCCCGTATTTTTCAAAGAGCGACAGGCTCTTTTCCGAAAGCATACAGCCGATTGCTTCCACGGTCGACGTGATGTTCGACAGTCCGCGACGGGCGGCTTCTTCGTGCCACTCTTCGGAGTAGTTGTCCCCGTCAAAGAGGATGCGACCGTGCTGTTTTGCCACGGAGGCAACGACCGTTTTCACGTCCTCGCCCGCTTCCAGGCGGGAGGCGACGTAATCGAGTCCGTCCGCCATGATCGTGTTGATGATGAAGCAAGGACGCGAGACGGAAGCCGAAGAACCGCACATACGAAACTCGATCTTGTTACCCGTAAAGGCGCAGGGCGAGGTGCGGTTGCGGTCGGTGGTGTCGCGCTTGACGTCGACGCTTCTCGTCAAGCCGAGGTGTGTCTCCGAATGGTGAACGGCGTTTTCCCCTGCGGCAAGGGCAGTGAAGATCTCCGTGAGTGCCTCACCGAAATAGAGCGAGACGATCGAGGGCGGTGCTTCCGCGGCACCGAGGCGGTCGTCGTTGCCGACGTTCGCGCAGGAGTAGCGCAGAAGATCCTGATGCTCGTCCACACTGCGCATCAAAGCGGCCATGCTCAAAAGAAAGAGCGGATTGTTCTCGGGTTCGGGACCCGGTTTGAAGAAATTCTTGCCCGTTTCGGTGGAAAGCGACCAGTTGACGTGTTTGCCGCTTCCCGAAACACCCGCGAAGGGCTTCTCGTGCAAGAGGCAGGCAAGGCCGTGACGCTTGGCGACGCGGCGCATCGTCTCCATGACGAGTTGGTTGTGATCGCAGGCGATGTTCGCCGTCGAGTAGACCACGGCAAGCTCGTGCTGGGCAGGGGCGACCTCGTTGTGCTTGGTCTTGGCAAACACGCCGAGTGACCAGAGTTCCTCGTCGACCTCGTGCATAAACGCGGAGACGCGCAGGCGCAGTCTGCCGCAGTAGTGGTCGTCCAGTTCCTGCCCCTTGGGCGGCTTGGAGCCGAACAGCGTGCGGCCGCAGATGAGAAGGTCCATTCTCTTTTCATACAATTCGCGGTCGATGAGGAAGTATTCCTGCTCGGGGCCGACCATTGCGGTCACGTTCTTGGTCTCGGTGTCTCCGAGGGCGCGAAGCACGCGCAAAGCGGCGCGTTCCACCACTTCCATTGAGCGAAGCAGAGGCGTTTTCTTATCCAAGGCCTCTCCCGTGTAGGAACAGAAGACGCTCGGGATGTAGAGCGTGCGATCCAGCACGAAGGCAGGCGAGGAAAGATCCCACGCGGTGTAGCCGCGGGCTTCAAACGTCGCGCGCAGTCCGCCCGAGGGGAAACTCGACGCGTCCGGTTCGCCGCAGACGAGTTCCTTTCCCGAAAACTCCAGGACGGCTTCTCCGTCGCAGTCGGGGGAGAGGAATGCGTCGTGCTTTCCGGCGGTGACCTCGCTCAAGGGCTGGAACCAATGCGTGAAATGGGTCGCGCCGAGGCTGATCGCCCAATCCTTCATCGCCTCGGCGATCTCCTCCGCGACCGCGGAGGACAACGGCTCTCTTCCGCGGCGAGAAGCCACGAAGGCTTCCCACGTCTTCTCGGAGAGACGCTCCTTCATCTGGTGATCGGAGAACAGTTTTTCTCCGAAACGCACGGTGTCTGTTTTGTGGACCATGGTGTCCCTTTCCTGTTTTTTACTTCGTTTTCTTTTCGATGTATTCCGCAACGCTGCGCACGGTCTTGAGTTGAACCACGTCCTCATCGGGGACGGTGATGGAGAAAGTCTCCTCCAGGCTCATCAGCATCTCCACGACGTCCAGGCTGTCCGCACCGAGGTCTTCGATGATGGCCGCGTCGTCGGTGATCTTTTCTTTGGGAATGCGCAGTTCGTTTGCAAGCAGTTCTTTGATCTGTTCTAACATCACGGGATTCCTTTCTGTGTTCCGTTTTGGTGGTTGACAATCAAAAGCAAAAGGAAAATCAAAAATTCCTTGCTATTTTACTCTTTTCGTCCATCTCTGTCAAGATTCGGATGCAGTTCCGAGAGGATCTTGTCGGAGACTTTGCCGCGCTCGGTGACGTAGAGA
>JAFQUW010000173.1 GCA_017408325.1 Clostridia bacterium
CCCGCTGCGGCGAACTGCCTCAAAGAGAATGCCCCGTTTGTGACGCTTTTTAAACCGCAGTTTGAGGTGGGAAGAAGCCACATTGCAAAAGGAGGCATCGTGAGAGATGCACGTGCGCGCGAGGCGGCGTTTGAAACACTTTTGACCGCGGCCAAACAGAGCGGTCTTCGCTTTGTCAAACGGATCCCGTCGCCGATTCCCGGTGGGGACGGGAATTATGAAGAACTGTTGTTGTTTTTGAGGTGTGCCGATGTTTGAGACTATTTCTATGTACCCGAACCCCCCGCGAAGCGTGGCGTTTGAGGCACTCTCTGAAGTGGCGCGCTCGCTCGCTATGCGCTCCAAGCGACTCTTGGTCGACCAAGCCTATCGGGAGCAACTTTCCTCGGTCAAGGGCTTGGAATTTGTGAAAAGTGCAGAACTGTTTTCTGCGGATCTTATCATCGCCTTCGGCGGTGACGGCACTCTGCTCTCCGCGTCTCACGAGGCGAGCAAAACGGGTGTGCCCATCCTCGGCATCAACTGCGGACACGTCGGGTTTATGACGGCGTTTTCCGTCGAGGAGATCGGGCGGTTTGCCTCCTGCACGGCGGACGATTTTCGCATTGAGGAGCGCATGATGCTTCGCGTTCTTCATCGCGGACGCGAGTATCACGCCTTGAACGAGGTCTGCGCGGTCAGTAAGAATTCGTGCACCCTTTCTGCCTTTGACGTCACGGTTGACGGGAATCTCATCGGCAATTATCACGCGGACGGTCTGATCGTGGCGACGTCCACGGGTTCGACGGCCTATTCGCTTTCCGCTGGCGGCGCGGCGGTCGATCCCAGACTCGATTGTCTTTGCATCACCCCGATCTGTCCGCACTCGCTGCTTCGCGCCAGACCGATCATTGTGCCGCCGAGTGCCTCCGTTGCATTGTCGCACACCACGTCGGACAAATCCGCCGCCGTGCTCTGCGTCGACGGACGCGAGGAGATCGAGCTGGGCGGTGAGGCCGTGGAGATCACGCGCAGCGAGCGCACGACACGCCTGCTGGTGCCTCGGGACCATCATTTTTGCAACGTGCTTTACAGTAAGTTTTTTGAGAGGAATTGATTATGGCTTCCATCCGAGTCCGCCGCCAAGAAAAGATCATGGAATTGGTGCGCGCCCGTAACATACAGACCCAGGACGAACTTTGCGCCCTTTTGACGGACGCAGGCTTTTCCGTCACGCAGGCGACCGTTTCCCGTGACATCAAGGAACTCGGTCTCATCAAAGTGGCCGTGACGGGCGGTTATAAATATGCCTTGTCCGCCGCGGCGGATCTTTCTCCGGAGCTCGAACGCTACCGCAAGGTGCTCCTCGAGGTGACCGTGCGCGTCGCCGCCGCGGGCAATCTCGTCATTGTCAACACCCTGTCGGGTGCGGCATCTGCCGCGGCCGCCGCGGTCGACGCGATGAAATGGACCGAGATCATCGGGTGCATCGCGGGTGACGACACGGTGTTTTTAGCCGTTTCCACGCCTCAGGTGGCCAGTGAGATCTGTGCGCGTTTTCGCCTGCTGTTGAAAAACTGACCTGCGGAGTTTGCATGTTAACGAGCCTTTCCGTTTCTGACTTTGCCCTGTTCTCCTCGGCGACTTTTTTGCCCGAGGAGGGCTTTTCTGCGCTCACCGGACAGACGGGCGCGGGCAAAAGTCTCGTTGTGGACGCGCTCGCGTTTGTGACGGGGTCCCGCAAGGGACGCCAATTCATCCGACGCGGTGCCGAGTCCTGCAAGGTCAGTGCGGTCTTCTCTCCCGTATCCGACCGGCAACTTGCTTCCCTGCGGGAACTTGGGGTCGATTGCGATGCGGACGGCATCGAGTTTTCCCGAAGTCTGTCTGTGGACGCCCGCGGCGTCTGTCGCATCAACGGCCGCGTCACGACGCTCTCCGTCCTGCGACAGGCGGCGTCGCTCTTTTGTGACATCCACGAGCAGGAGGACGCCCACGCGCTCCTTGATTCCTCGTCACATATCACCTATCTTGACGCGTTTGCAGACGGCGATTTCGCTGCGACGAAAGAGGTGTATACCGAGTGCTTTGAGCGTTATACCCAACTCAAACGCCGCTTTCAGAGTCTGTATTCCGCCGACCGTGACGAAGAACGTGCGCGGCGCGAGTTTTTGGAATACCAGATCCGCGAACTGACCTCGGCAAAGATCGTCGACGGGGAATACGAGTCTCTTCTTTTGAAAAAGGAACGACTTGCGCATTCCAAACGGCTTGCCGATGCGAGTGCCGCGGCAAAGGACGCCTTGGACGGAGAGGGCGGTGTTTACGACCGTCTGATGACGGCCGCTTCCTCTCTTGCATCCTGTGCGGACGTTTCCCCTGAGTGGAAAACGCTTTCGGAGAAATTGGAGACGCTTGCCGAAGAGGCGCGTGAGATCGCGCTTTGTGTGACGTCTGAAGACCTCGATGATCCGACCGCTACGCTTGACTTGATCGAGGAACGGCTTTCTGCCCTGCGCCGACTTTTCGGCCTTTACGCTCCGACGGAGAAGGAATTGATTCTCCTCCTGGACGAGAAAAAGCAGGCACTTTCCGACCTGGACAACGCCAAACAAGAGGCGCGTCGTCTGCACGCGGAGGCACTGAATGCCCGGGATGAGGCCGCCGCCGTTGCGCTCAAACTGCGCGAAAAGAGAAAGGATGCCGCAAAGCGTTTGGAGCGCGAGATCACGGATGCGCTCTCAGATCTGGATCTTGTTGGCGTGCGCTTTGAGGTGAAGATTGACGAAAAGGAGAAGATCTCCCCGACGGGACTCGATTCGGTGGAGTTTTACATCGGCACCAACGTCGGTCAGCCGATGATGCCCCTGTCCGCGATCGCCTCGGGCGGCGAACTGTCGCGCATCCTGCTTGCGCTTCGCTGTGTGCTTTCGGAGATCGACGGGATCGACACCCTCGTCTTTGATGAGATCGACACGGGTGTCTCGGGCAAGAGCGCCGCAAAGATCGGCCGTGCCATGCGCTCCCTCGGCGGGCACCGCCAGGTGCTTGCCGTCACCCATTCCGCGCAGGTGGCAGGTGCCGCCCACGCGCAGATCAAGGTGGAAAAGACCGTCGAAGACGGCGAAACGACCGCCGCCCTGTATCCCTTGGACGAGACGGCGCGCGTGGAAGAAATTGCGCGCATCTTGAGCGGGGAGACCTTAAGTGAACTCTCTCTTGCCTCGGCGAGAGAACTCATAGAGTCTATGCAAAACTAATTTTTTATGATAAACGGAGAAAATTATGCAACTGTACGAAGAACTGCAACGACGCGGCCTGATCGCTCAGGTCACCAACGAACCCGAGATCCGCGAGATGATCAACACCGGTCGCGCGACCTTTTACATCGGCTTTGACTGCACGGCGGACAGCCTGACGGCCGGTCACTTTATGGCGCTGACCTTGATGAAGCGTTTGCAGATGGCGGGCAACCGTCCCATCGCACTCATCGGCGGTGGCACCACGATGATCGGCGATCCCTCGGGCAGAACCGATATGCGCAAAATGCTCACGAAGGAAGACATCGACCACAACGCCGAGTGCTTCAAGCGTCAGATGGAGAAGTTCATCGACTTTTCCGAAGGTCGTGCGATGATGATCAACAACGCCGACTGGCTGCTTGATTTGAACTACGTCGAGCTTCTGCGCGAGGTCGGCAGTTGCTTCTCGGTCAACAATATGCTGCGCGCCGAGTGCTACA
>JAFQUW010000174.1 GCA_017408325.1 Clostridia bacterium
ATCCTTTGTCTTTATGGCATCCGGCGCACCATCGACTCTAAACACACGAAAGCAGGAAGAGATCAAGCAACATATCAGAAATATTGTAAACAGTCATTTCATTAAATTCTCCCTTTCGTTTCTGCAAATTGGAGAATATCGCCCGGTGTATCGTGGTAATAGTTGAGTTGTACCAACTCGATATCGGGGCGCGTCAACAATGCTTCTGCATAAGCGGCAAGCGTCTCATCGTCCACGTGTTCAAACTCGATGGCAAGGATTCGGTAAAATTTTCCCTGCCATGCGACGGAGTTTCGCTCCGTTTCCGAAAGCCACTCTTCACACACGCCCATTTCGTTGACAACGTGCTCTCCCCTAAAAGGCGGGGATAGGAGGACGGAAACTTCCGTCGCCGAGATCTCACAAAAATCCGCCGCCGCATAAGGGACGTGCGGATCGGAATAGTCCGCTTCCACAAACACCACGAGTGCATCGTTTGCGTGCGGTGTCAAAAGGCCGTCGCGATCAAAGGGCAGTGTTGTGGCGTATCTTCCGTTTGCAACGCGGCCGTTCTCAATTTCCGCCACCTCGGGCATTTTGTTTAAGACATCGACGGCGTCTCTGGCCGTCTGTTCCCCCGGCTCTTCAAAATACAAACGCAGTCTCCAGCGAAAATGCTCCGGCTTCCGCTCGGGGATGGAAAAGTAGGTATCCCAGTCTTTTCCTTTCTCCATGTCGTAGCCGCCCGTCACGAGATACTCGATGCGCGAGAGGTCGATCCCCGGGAAATCCTCCTTTGTCGGTGGGTCGAGGTGGTCACTTGCCGACGCCTTGAGCGTGACGCGCACGCTGTCGGTGGCAAACTCCTCGCGGCTGTCAAAATCGAGAAGGATCTTTTGATCCAAGGGATGGACGACCGCCTCGCCCTCCGTCGTCTCGCCGCGCTCCTCCAAGGTGGGGGGCGAAAAGGAGGGCTTTTCCTCCACCGCCTGCGGCGCACAGCCGCAAAGGAGAAGAAGCGAAAGAAAAAGCAAGAAAAATCGCGGTGGTTTTTTGATTAACTTCATATAATCCTTCTATTTAAACACGCTCAATCAAAAAAGACAAAAAGGTATCCGAAGCCAACGTCCCGGACATCTTCCCGTTGATACAGATAGTGCATATAGGCCTCCAGTTCATCGTCCGCACAGACGGGGAGGGTCAAATAAATCCGGCGATTCGCTTCCTGTTCTACTCCTTGATCGGAGTCAAACAGTTCCGTGATCGGAACACCCGGAAAATCCTCCTTGGTATAAGGCGTTGACTTTTCGTGCAAGGGGTCGAGGCTCAAGATCAGTTCATCTCGAATACGCGCGAAGACTCTCTTGTCCGACCTCAAATACCCGCACCAATCGTTCGGCAGGATCTCAAGCCTCGTTTGTTTCCCGTCTTCCGTTTGGGCAGGCCGTGATATGGGAGGATACTCTTCAAAGGACAGTTCGCTGTATCTCGATTGGTAACCGACGTAACGGACGTCTTCTTTTTGTTGCAAGCGCCCTGCCCAACGGGCTACCTCCTCTTGCGAAAAGTCGGGGAAGAATAAACGGATCGTCCAACGGTATTCCGCAATTTCGTCCGGCGAAAAGAGGCCTTTCTTGCCCCAATGATAGGAATTAAACCCGTTTTCCACAATCGGTGTTACGACAGGATGGTTTGGCCAGCGCACCTCGGCCGTCACACCCTCGGGCAACGCCCCGAGATCCGAGAGGTCGTAGGGAACGTTCGGGTCAGAGTAGTCGCTCTTGACGGAAACGTACAGGCGATCCTTGTAATAATACTCCCCGTCGCGCGAGAGATAAGGAGAAAGATCCATCAACGGATAAACGTTTGCGTTCTCAATCTCCGCCACTTCGGGCATTTTGTTTAAGACGTCGACGGCGTCTCTGGCCGTCTCCTCCCCCGGCTCTTCAAAATACAAACGCAGTCTCCAGCGGAAGTACTCAGGCTTCCGCTCGGGGACGGAAAAGTAGGTGTCCCAGTCTTTTCCTTTCTCAATGTCGTAGCCGCCCGTGATGAGATACTCGATGCGCGAGAGGTCGATCCCCGGGAAATCCTCGGCCGTCGGCGGGTCGAGGTGGTCACTTGCCGACGCTTTGAGCGTCACGCGCACGCTGTCGGTGGAAAAATCCTCGCGACTGTCAAAGTCGAGGAGGATCTTTTGATTCAAGGGCAGCGTTTCTTCTTCCGAAATGCTCTCACTGCCCTCGGCCTCGCTCTTCGGCTCGTCGAGCGGTGTCAAGGGGCTCTCCTCCCCCATCTGCGGCGCACAGCCGCAGAGGAGAAGAAGCGAGAGAAAAAGCAACGCCAGCCGTTTCATAAAATTCCTCCTTCTTACTTTGATCGGTCGGACCAATCGTTTCATCGAATACTCCCAGCAGCGTTTTATCTGTCAAGTATGAGATTACCAGATTCTTCCGATTCATCCGGTTCTGCCAAATGCCCCACATACGACAAAGAAACGTCGAGAACGTCATCGCGCGCCTCCAACACGCGAACGTATTCTTTCAATTCCTCGTCGGTGGATCGGGGAAAATGCACGCGAACTTCCCACTGAAACGGTTGGTAGGATTTGTGTGCCTGAGACGGAAAGACTCGGAAAAACGACTCGTTGATCCCATGCTCGTTCGGATTCCAAGAACACCGTAACGGCCAACTATGGTTATGAACAAATTGCACGGGAAGATCCGGAAACTCCGACATCGTGTACGGATTGTGCGGATCGCTGTAATCCTGTGAAATGGTAACATATAGGGAAAAATCTGTGTGCTCCTGTTCCCAAAACAAGCCGGAAAGCGGGTTCGGCGGCACGGCTTGGAGCTCTGCGTTTTCCACCTCGGCGACCGCATCCATCCCGTTTAACACGTCGACGGCCGCTCTTGCCGTCTCTTCGCTCGGGTGTTCAAAATACAGGCGCAGGCGCCAACGGAAGTGTTCGGGGTCGTGCTCGGGGGTGGCATACGCAGAGGGATCCTCGGGGTCGTATTCCCAGCGGTCCGTAAAATACGCGTCCCAGTCGCGGCCCACCTCGGGGTCGTAACCTCCCGAGATGAGATACTCGATGCGCGAGATCTCAATGCCGGGGAAATCCTCCTTTGTCGGCGGGTCGAGGTGGTCACTGGCCGACGCTTTGAGCGTCACGCGCACGCTGTCGGTGGCAAACTCCTCGCGACTGTCAAAGTCGAGGAGGATCTTTTGATTCAAGGGCAGCGTTTCTTCTTCCGAAATGCTCTCACCGTCCTCGGCCTCGCTCTTCGGCTCGTCGAGCGGTGTCAAGGGGCTCTCCTCCCCCATCTGCGGCGCACAACCGCAGAGGAGAAGAAGCGAGAGAAAAAGCAACGCCAGCCGTTTCATAAAAACTCCTTTTTACAAAAAAGCCGCAGAACGCCCTTTTCGGGCTTCTGCGGCAAACAGACGATTGTGAAGCGGAACTCTTTGCCGCTTTGGATACTTTTATTGTATGAGAAAAGAGATTGCTTGTCAAGGCAAACACGCGGCTTGCTTCTGCAATCTTTCTCGCAAAGTAAACGGAACTTTTTCTTCTTGCCATCTGGAAATGATCGCATTTTTCTCTGATTCCTCCGTTAAAAGAGCATTTACAGGAAAAGCGTTCATGCAAAAAATGGTTGCGAAAACAAATAACAGTACGCGTTTTATATATAACATTTTCCCTCACTTCACATATTCCACAATGTTGTAATTCTCGTGTGGACTCGTAACCGGGTGTGATCCAACCTGTTGTTCGGTACAATTCTCTACATAGCATGGGTCGATCCAGCTGACGTCTTCCCGCTCATAAAGCAGGTTGGCGTATCGCTCCAACTCTTTGTCGGAAGAGGGCGGAAAAACAAGTTCAACTATGCAAGAAGAATAGTGTCTGTAAAATGTGTGGATCGTTCCCATCTCTTCGTGCAGTCTGTAAGTTTCCAAAAGAGATTGCTCAATCCCGTTTTTATCCAATTGCGCTTCGGGGTCATAAAACCCCTCTCCCACCCACTTCACCTCAAGCACGGGAAGTTCGGGGAAATCAGCGGGGGCATACGGGACGTTCGGGTCAGCGCAATCTCCGTAAAACGTCACGTGTAAAGCATTGTTTCGGTGTCCGCGAAGAACAGACGAATCAAAGATGATTTTGCCGTTCCACCTTGGAAACATTCTATGTGTTTCAATCTCCGCCACTTCGGGCATTTTGTTTAAGACGTCGACGGCGTCTCTGGCCGTCTGTTCGCTCGGATTTTCAAAATACAGACGCAGTCTCCAGCGGAAGTACTCAGGCTTCCGCTCGGGGACGGAAAAGTAAGTGTCCCAGTCTTTTCCTTTCTCCGTGTCGTAGCCGCCCGTGACGAGATATTCGATGCGCGAGAGGTCGATCCCCGGGAAATCCTCCTTTGTCGGCGGGTCGAGGTGGTCACTGGCCGACGCTTTGAGCGTGACGCGCACGCTGTCGGTGGCAAACTCCTCGCGGCTGTCAAAATCGAGGAGGATCTTTTGATCCAAGGGATGGACGACCGCCTCGCCCTCCGTCGTCTCGCCGCGCTCCTCCTCCAAGGTGGGGGGCGAAAAGGAGGGCTTTTCCTCCCCCATCTGCGGCGCACAGCCGCAGAGGAGAAGAAGCGAGAGAAAAAGCAACGCCAGCCGTTTCATAAAAACTCCTTTTTACAAAAAAGCCGCAGAACGCCCTCGTTCGGGCTTCTGCGGCAAACAGACGATTGTGAAGCGGAACTCTTTGCCGCTTTTGATACTTTTATTGTATGGGAAAAGAGATCTCTTGTCAAGGCAAACACGCGGCTTGCTTCTTTTTGATTCCGACTGTCAGCGTCTTTTTTTCACGGCGCCGAGGGCGAGGGAGACGAGGTGGACGGCGGCGCCGACGAGCACGACCGAGGCGCCCGCGGGAAGCGAGAGATAAAAGGAAAGATAGAGCCCGACGACAAACGAGAGCACACCCAAGAGTGCAGACAGGATGACTGTCGCGCGAAACGAGCGGGTCAGACGGGCGGCCGACGAGGGCGCGAAGATGAGCAGCGCGCTGATGAGAAGGGCGCCGACGCTCTGCATCCCGACGACGACGATCACCGCCGAAAGCGCGGAGAGCGTCGTGCGGAAAAAGCCGCGGTGCGCCGTCTGCGCCTCAAAGAATTCCTCGTCGAAGGTCAGCGAGAAAAAGGCAGGATAGCACAGAAGGTAGATCAAAAAGACCGCGCCGCAGACGAAAAGCACCACGGGCGCCTCCGCGCTTGACACGGCGAGCACCGAGCCGAAGAGATAAGAATTTAAGTCGAAGTTCGTGCCGGAAAGGCTGACGGAGACCACGCCGACGGCAAGTCCCGCCGCAGAGAGCATCGCAACGGAGGCGTCCGCGCGCGCACCGCCCGAGGCAAGGCGCAAGAGCAAAAAAGCGGCAAGGATCACGACGGGGATCGCCACGGAAAGCGGGGCGGCGCCGACGGCGGCGGCGACGGCAACCGTGCCGAAGCCGACGTGGGACAGCCCGTCGCCGAGCATCGAAAAGCCTTTGAGGGTCAGGTGCGTTCCGACGAGGGCGGCAACGAGCGCGATGGACGCGCCGCAGACAAGCGCGGTGACGAAAAATTGATACGCCAAGGGCGCGGCAAACAACTCAAACATGGTGCACCTCCCGACAGAGCGTGCAGAAGTGCGCACTGGCGCGGTATTCCTCCGCGGTGTAAAAATGCCCCTCGCCCTGCGGCGTCAGGTGCAACACGTGTGTGGAAAAGTCGAGCGCGCCCGCGATGTCGTGGCTGACGAAGAGCACGCCGAGCCCCTCGCGCGAGAGCGAACGCAACAGGTGATACAGCTCGTGCGTCACCGCGCCGTCGAGACCCGTGCTCGGCTCGTCCAGAATCAGCGCCTTTGACGCGGAAAGGAGCGCGCGCGACAGCAAAACGCGCTGGCGCTGACCGCCCGAAAGCGCGCCGAAGGAGTCCGAAGCAAACGCCTCTGCCGAGGTGCGGGAAAGCGCCTGTGTCACCCGTTTGCGGCGGGCGGCGCCGCGAAGCGAGCCCTCGCGCAGGCCGAGCGAGGCGACCTCGAACGCCGTCGCGGGGAAGGAAGCGTCCTGCGGCGTTTTCTGCGGCAGGTAGCCGATGCCGCCGCGCACGCCCTCCCCGTAGGTGAGCGTGCCGCCCGACGGGCTATGCAGTCCGACGAGCGTGCGGACGAGCGTGGATTTTCCGCTCCCGTTCTCGCCGCAGACGAGGATCCTCTGACCCTCCGACAGCGAAAAAGACAAGTCGCGTACCACGACCCTCTGCCCGTAGGACAGGGTCAGGTTCTGCGCGGTGATGAGTGCCATAACGCCTCCGAATTTGAAAATGGTTTTCAAATTATACCACAAACTCCCTCCCCCGTCAAGAAACGCGCGTCGGACGGGCGTTTTTTTCTACTTCTTTTCTTTTCGGAGAAAAGAAAAGAAGCAAAAGAAAAGCCGAGACGAGAAAAAGAAAACGGCAACGTCAGCAGAAAACCGAGCCCAAACAACGGGCTCGGTTTTGGGTTTTTCTCTTCTTTCTTTTCGGAGAAAAGAAAGAAGCAAAGAAAAGCCGAGGCGGGAAAAAGAAACAGACGACCTTCAGCACAAACGGTGTCCGTAAAGCGTGGGCACCGTTTGCGGTTTATGAAAAAAGTGCCGTCACCGAAAAAACGTCCGCCGCAAACAGCGGTCGCGGTTTGACCGCTGTTTGTGTTTGAGGCTCCTCCTTTTGCCCTTCTCACACTTTGCTTTCTTTTTTGCTTCTTTTTTCTTTCTCTTGAAAGAAGAAAGAAAAGCAAACACCCCCGCCGCAAAACGAGCCCGTCGTTTGGGCTCGTTTTGTGCCTGACTCCCCCCCTTTTTTTGCCCATCTCACACTTTGCTTTC
>JAFQUW010000175.1 GCA_017408325.1 Clostridia bacterium
GCCACCGGAAAGGCAGGCCGTTCCATGGCTACTGCAGGCCTCGTCTGCTCGATCATTGCCCTCGGTCTCATCGCCTTGATCCTGGTGCTCGGCATCATCGCTGCCGGCGCGATCATGGGTGCCGTCGGCGGCCTTCTGTGATCCTTTTTTGAGATTTCCGAAATTTTTCTGATTTTCCCCTTGCACTTCGGCGCGGAATGTGTTATGATAAGTACCGCGCCAAAACGGGCTTGTAGCTCAGCTGGGAGAGCGCCGCGTTCGCAACGCGGAGGTCATGGGTTCGAATCCCACCAGGTCCACCAAACAAAAAAAGCACCCAACGGGGTGCTTTTTTGTTTGTTTGTGCGAAGACGTGGGGGGATTCGAAGTGCGCGGGAGGGATTTGCTTTTTCCTTTTTCACATTCCAAATGAAAAAATTGGAAAAACGCGCCGGTCGGATTTCCCGAAAGAGCGTGACGGTACGCGCGGCTGTGTGCGCGTTGCGCTTCGTGCGCACCTCAAGCGATTGTGGTTTGTTTTTTTGGTTTCCACAAGGGGTGGCGGTTGGCAGAAAACGGTGCGGTTCGTTTTTGAAAAAAGGTGCAAAATAAGAAGAAATAAAGGGCGGCGTTTTTTGTCGAGTGCGGCGAAAAACGGGCGTTTTTCAAAAAAATCCTCTTGACAACAAGCGGGATTGATGCTATAGTAATCGTGCATCTCTTTGGATCAAACACAAACAATTTTTTGGAGGAAACAAACATGAAGAAATTTCTTTCTCTCATCGCGGTGATCCTCGTTCTGGCGACTGTTCTGACCGTGAGCGTCAGCGCCGCTGAAAAGATCACCATCAGTAGTGCCAAGAGCGACACTACCTACAAGAACATCGACCAGGCTACCGGTCTTGATAAGGCCGGCGCGGAATCCGCTGTCGAAAACCTCAGACCCTCCGTCGGTCTTTGGTACAACGGTTCCACCACCTACGAGCCCTCCGCAGACTCCATCGCTCAGGCCGGCGAACGCTACCTGACTCTGGGTCTTGCTCAGGACGCTGATATCTCTTCCATCAAGATTCAGTGGTACCAGGGCGGCTCTTCCGTCACCGACATCACCGGTGAAAAGGCTCGCACCTACTTCTTCAAGATCGAAGCTTCCGATAAGGCTGAAGGCGAAGACAACTTCACTCAGATCTATCCTGCTTCCGGCGACGGCACTTCCGGCACCGGCACCGATTTCGAAGAATACACCTGCACCTTCGCCAACGCTAAGCGCATCCGCATCTGGGGCTACGGCAACGACGGCGGCTCGGACAACCTCGGCGCGTACAACTTTGCCATCCGTAACATCGAAGTTTACGGTACCGGCAAGGGCGGCTCCGGCGCGAACGTCGGCGGTTCTGCTTCCAGCCAGGGCAGCGTTGACAAAAACGACGGCTCCGGCAACATCAAGGACGATTCCAACACCGGCAACGGCAGCACCACCAATCCCGGCGGCAACGGCGGCAACGGCGGCTCTCAGGCTCCCACTACCGGCGATTTTGAGAACCTTCTCATCTTCGGCACCGTGGCAGTTCTGTCCTGCGCGGCGGTCGTGATCATCCGCAAGAAGATCCGCGAGAGATAAGAAATTCAATCATTGATTGATAAAAGCGCACCCGATTTGGGTGCGCTTTTCTCTTTGTTTTCGTTTTCTTGCGGTTCGGTCGGTGTTTTTGACTTTGTGAAAAAGTGGAGTTTGCAAAATTGACAGATCTGTGGTAAAATACATTCCGATTATAAGATCACAATGGGTGATTGTTTCAAATTTTTTCGCAAAGGAGGGAACAGCGTGTCGAAAAAGACTCGGGCAAACGCTTCGAACCACGTGAAAACGCGGTGGTTTTTCTCGCGTGTTTTGGTCGTTGGTGTACGCATTCTCCTCCTTCCCGTGACCCTTCTTTGGGGCGCGGGCACTCTGCTTTGGTCGATTCCGTTTCGCGCCGCCGATCTTCGCCGCCGTGCCAAGCACCCGTTTTTGTGTCAGGACGCCCTGGATCGTTTTTTGGTCGGAAAAGATCCGTCCGTCGGTTTCTGGGATCTGTACTGCTGTTTCCGCAACTTCCGTCTGTCCCGTGCGGACAGTTTTTTCAACGCCGCTTACACCCGCGCAGCCGAGCGCACGTACCGCGGAGTTCGCCGCGCACCGCGTGGTGTGCCGAAGCACCCCGCCGGTTGGTTCGGTGAGAAAAGTGCACATACAGAACGGCGGGGCGCGCGCATTTGGCTCAACACTCTCACCGTTCTTCCGAAGATCTTTTTATACGTCCCGTCCCGGCTGTCCGCCTCGATGCACCGCTTTGGGCGCGCGATGGAAAATTCCCAGACCGCCATCGGTGCCGCCGCGCGTTTCTTGCGTCGCCGCGGTGCGATTCTGGTCCCGCTTGCTCTGGCACTTGCGGTCGGAGGCGTGATCGGGTATTACTCCACGGTGAAACTCTCTTTTGCCGTGCGCGTGGGTGACGAGACGATCGGTTACGTCGAAAGTCGCCAGGAACTCCTCGACGCGATCCGCGAGACGGAAAACGCCGTTTCGACGTCGCTCGGATCCTCGTTCAAACTGCCCGAAAACATTTCCTATTCGCTGTCCCGCTCGATCAATCCGACGTATCTGTCAAAGTCGGAACTCGTTGACGCGCTGTCCGCCTATACCACGGATTACGTGAAGGTAGGCTACGCGTTGTACGTCGACGGGAAACTCGTTGCCGCCAGCGAAAACGAGGGGAAACTGCGCACGCTTCTCGACGACGCGCTCAAGAAAGCAAAGAAAAAAGCAGGCAAAGAGATCTCACTGCTTTCCGACGCGCGTATTCTCTACCAGAACTGTCCCATTGAGGCGTTTTTGTCCGACGAGGAGCTCGACGATTTGTTTTCCAAAGTAAAAAGCAACAAAGGAGAGGCGAGCGTGCAACTCTCCGCGTATCAACCGACGACGCTTCCCGTGGTGAAAAAACTTTCCGACGGACAGGCGTATTGCTATACGATCGGCTTTTCGCAACAGAATGTGGCTACCCAAAAACTCTCCCTCGTCTACGGCGCAAGCCGCATTGAGGAGGAGACGTCCCCCGTTCCCTTCAACATCACCTATCGCGAGAGTGACACCATCTACGAGGGCGCGCAGTACGTCCATCAAAAGGGTGTCGCCGGCGAGAAACTCACCACCTACACTGTCTATTACAGCGGTGAAACAGAGTATTCGCGCGAGGTTTTGAGCGAGGCGACCCTGACCGAGCCGATCGATCAGATCGTTCTCATCGGCACGAAGCCGTTGCCGCTTTTCGAGAACGAAGAGGGAATCGTCGGCAGTCAGAAGATCTTTATTTCCCCCGTGTTCGGCGAGATCTCGAGTCACTTCGGTCTGCGCGACATGAACAACGACGGCGTGCTTGAATCGGGTCACTCGGGCATCGACATTCCCGCGACGGACGGAACACCGTTGTATGCCGCCGGAAGCGGTGTGGTCCTGGAGGCGGGCGACACGGGCAATTCCTACGGCATCGCCGTCAAGATCTTGCACGAAAACGGGCTTGTGACCTATTACGCGCACATGTCCGCCGTCACGGTGAAAGTCGGGCAGTCCGTCAGCCAGAACCAGATGATCGGAAACGTCGGTATGACGGGATACGTCACGGGCGCCCACGTGCATTTCGAGGTGCGTCTGCCCAGTGGCGTTCAGGTCAATCCCATCAACTATCTCATCGGATATTGAGTGTGAAAAAAGACGATTTTCTCGCGCGTTTATCGTTGACTTGACCGCGCGTTTTGTGCTAAAATAAAAGCGAAAAGAGGCCGATATGAGTCGCGTATTGATGTTCACGTCCTTAAAAGGCGGGGTCGGAAAGACCACCGCCGCCTCCGCGCTCGGTTTTGCGCTGAGTTTTTTGGGTGCGCGCGTGTTGTGCGTGGACTTGGATTTCGGTGTGCGCGGACTTGATCTTGCCTTGGGAGCGGAGACGCTCTGCGGCGCGGACGTGCTGGACGTGATCCGCGACGGACTCGATCCGCGGCAAGAGGCCGCCTGCCTTTCGGAGAATCTCTTTTTTCTGCCCGCGCCCGCCCTGTTTAACACACGGGAAGAGAGCGCGTTGACAAAGGAAACACTCGATCGATTTCTCCTCTGCGCAAGGGAGGAATTTGACTTTGTATTGCTCGATCTGCCCGCGGGCGGCGGGGAACTGTTTCTACCCTTGGCAAAAAACGAGCACGTGACCGATGCACTCGTCGTGTCCACCGCGGAAGAGACGGCTCTTCGCGCGGCGGAACAGACGGCGTTTGAGATCCGCTGTGCCTGTTCGACGACGGACGTGCATTTGATCTTGAACCGCTGTCCGATGCGAAAGAACCTTTCGCGTTCGCTGTTTGAAATGGCGCAGGACGCCTCCTGTGCCGTGCTCGGCGTCGTGCCGGAGGACGCGCTTGTGCGCGAGAGTGCCGCGCACGGCATCGCGCCCACGCGCTTGCCGCAGTCGCCTTCTTCGCAGGCGTATTGGAACATCGCATCAAGGCTTTTGGGCGGGCGCGTCCCGCTTCTCTCTGGGATTGCGAGCCGAAGATTGCGCTCGTCGTTGCTCGGCTGAGCGGGCACCATTTTATCAAAACGAAAAGGAGTAGGCTGTATGAACATTGTCATCATCGCGGAAGACGCAAAGAAGGAACTGATGACCGAGTTTTGCATCGCCTACTATGCGACGCTTGCAAAACACAGCCTCTGTTCTACGGGAACGACGGGGAAGATCCTCGCCGAAGTGACGGGACTGCCCATCGAGATTTTGCTTCCCGGCGAGGGCGGCGGCATTCAGCAGATCGCCTCGCGCATCTCTTACGACGAGGTGGACGTCGTGTTCTTTTTCCGCAACTCGTCGCTGGAGAACACGTATACCGAGTTTGAGCTGACGCTTCTGCGCCTCTGCGACACCTACAATATCCCGATCGCGACGAACATCGCGACGGCGGAAGCCCTGGTGCTTGCCCTCGGTCGCGGGGACTTGGACTGGCGCATCAATTTAAAGAACTGAAAAGGA
>JAFQUW010000176.1 GCA_017408325.1 Clostridia bacterium
AAGGCTTGTCATCTGGCTCCAGGACAGGCGCACCTTCTTCTTTTCCAGCTGAATGAGACGGGCGCGCGACAGACCGGCAAGCTCGGCATACAGCGCCTGCGAGAGGCGCATCGTGCGGCGCAGGTCAGGCAGACGGTTGAGGAAATCTTCGCAGAAGGCGAGGCGTTCTTCACGGGTGAAGACGACGGGGGTGTTTGAACCCTTCGGCAGCGTGCCGATGCCCTCGCGCCAGACGGCCATCAGTTCGTCGCACACCGTAATGTTCGTCTGCGGCGGAACGTTTGCGTCTCTTTGCTGCATGTACTGCAAAAAGCGCGGGCCGAGGACGTTGTTTGCGTACAGATACTCCTTCGAGCGACGGTCGGCAAGACAGACGCACAGAAGGCTCGTCATCTGACCCCAGGACAGATGAGCGGAGCCGTTTTCCACGCGGATGATGCGCGCGCGGGAGATGCCGGCAAGTTCGCCGAAACGCGCCTGCGAGAGTTTGAGCAGGCGGCGCAGGCTCGACAGGTGCTCCGCGACGTTTTGACAGAGCTTTGCTTTTTCTTCGTTTGTGAGTTGAACCATTGTTTTTTCCTCCTTGACAGTTTCAGGCGAGGCGGCGGTTCGGCCGCTGATTTTTTGGGGGGTCTGTATGATCACGGGATGACCCGAGGATCGACAAAAAAGTGACAAAATACGAACAAAATCGAAGCAAAAGGAAAGACCGCCCCTGTCGGGGCGGCCGATTTCTTTTTAACGAGGGAAACGGCTCTGCAACGCTCGTATGAATTGTCGGGCGGCGGTTGAATGAAACCGTCTAAACGGGATCAGCTGTTGGCAATGATGGTCGACTCGACGATGTCGGCAACGTGCTCGATGGTGTCGCAGCTCTTTTCAAAGAAGACGAAGAGTTCGCGCCACGCGATGACGGCGACGGGGTCCTTTTCCTCGGCGAAGAGGCGGCGGGTCGCGTCGCGGTAGATGCGGTCGCCCTCTTCTTCGATGTCGTTGATCTTGCGGATGTAATCGGCAAGGGTGGTGGATTTCTTGAAGTGTTTGAACTCGGCGAGCATCCGACACATTTCTTCGCAGGCACGCACCAAAAGGGCGGCGAAGTCTTTTGCTTCGGGGCGGATCTCCTTGATGCAGTGCGTGTACAAGTGGATCGCAATGTCCTCGATGCCGTCGGTGACGTCGTCAATGTTCTGCGAGAGAGCGAGGATGTCTTCGCGCTCGATGGGGGTGATAAAGGCGCGGACGAGTTCGGCGATCATCTCGTGTTTTTTCGCGTCGCCGCGGCTCTCCAGCGCGTGGATCTCCGAGAGCTTGTCGGAGAGTGTCGCGGGATCAAAGCCTTCGAGAAGGTCGCAGAGCATCGTGGAGATGCTCTTGGAGATCTCGGCGGCCTCCACGAAGTTTACAAAGAAGAATTCGTCCTTTTTGACTTTTTTCTTGTCTGCCATAAAAACACCCTTTTTGTTTTGTCAGTGGAGTTTAGAAGAGGAAGAGGAACAGTTTCGCCATCAAAAAACCGATGAGGCCGCAACCGGGAAAGGTCAACACCCAGGTCATCACCATTTCCTTGACGACGGAAAGGTTGATCGTCGACAGGCGTTTCGACGCGCCGACGCCCATCACCGAGGTCGCTTTGGTGTGCGTGGTGGAGACGGGCAGGCCCGTGGTGGTTGCGATGAAGAGGCAGGCCGCCGCGGCAAGGTCCGCGGAAAAGCCCTGATACTGTTCGAGTTTGACCATATCCATGCCGACGGACTTGATGATCTTGTAGCCGCCGACGGAGGTGCCGAGTGCCATCACGACGGAGACGAGCACCATCATCCAGGGATACTGCAGGACGTTGACCGTGTCACTCCCCATCGCCGTTCCGTTGGCAAGGTAGGTGACCAGAACGAGGACGCCCATAAATTTCAAGCCGTCCTGCGCGCCGTGCATGAAGCTCATGGCCGCGCCGCCGAAGATCTGTCCGCCGCGGAAGAAGCCGCGCGTCTTGCGTCGGTCGGTGCGGGAGAAGCAGAAGACGGTCAGTTTCGTACAGAGATAGCCGAGGCCGAACCCGAGGACGGTCGAGAGAACGAGACCGAAGCCGACCTTTTCCCACTGCTCCCAGGCGACGGGGCTCTCCCCCGTTCCGTTGTAGAGCGCGAGTGCTGCGCCGGTCAGCCCCGCGATGAGTGCGTGCGACTCACTTGTGGGGATCCCGAAATACCAGGCGGCAACCGCCCAGACGATGATGGCAAACAGTGCCGCGCACAGCGCAACCGAGCCGTCACCGGCCGCCGCGTCAAAGCGCGCCATTTTCGTGATCGTATCCGCGACGGCAGGACTCAACAGGCTCATCACCAGAACGCCGAAGAAGTTGAAGACCGCGCTCATCATAACCGCCGCCTTCGCGCTCATCGCGCGCGTGGCAACGCAGGTGGCAATGGCGTTGGGGGCGTCCGTCCATCCGTTGACGAAGATCACGCCGAGCGTGAGCACAACGGAGATGAGCAGAACCGGGTTCGCCAGCACCTGAGGGACAAAGGCGTTCAACGAAAAATCCAAAGCAGTCCTCCGCAAAATGATCGTACAAATTCACTATACCATAAAGACGGACAAAATGCAACCTTTTTCGCGCAAGAATCCCTCGTTGACAGCGGAGGGGATTTTGGGGTACAATAAAAGAAAAACGACAAACAAAAACGGAGGTGCGTTTCGTGAGAAAAGTCGGGATCTTAACCAGCGGAGGCGATTGCCAGGGGCTCAATTCCGCCATTCGCGGTGTCGCAAAAGCCCTTTACCACACGCTCGGCGACTCTGTCGAGATCTGGGGCATTGCCGACGGCTTCCGCGGCCTCATTGAGGGCGAATACAAACGGATGCGTCCCGAGGATTTTTCGGGCATCCTCACCCTCGGCGGCACCATCCTCGGCACGAGCCGCCAACCGTTTAAGTTGATGCGCGTCATCGACGAGACGGGTGTGGACAAGGTGGAGGCCATGAAGAAGACCTACCGCAAGATGGGACTGGACGCGCTGGTCATCCTCGGCGGAAACGGCACGCAGAAAACGGCCAATCTGTTAAGCGGCGAGGGACTCAACGTCGTCAGCCTCCCGAAGACCATCGACAACGACGTCTTCGGAACGGAAGTGACCTTCGGCTACCACTCCGCCGTCGAGATCGCCACGGGCGTGCTCGACTGCCTGCACACCACCGCGACCAGCCACGGACGCGTCTTTATCGTGGAAATCATGGGAAATAAGGCCGGCTGGCTGACGCTCTCTGCAGGACTTGCGGGCGGCGCGGACGCCATCCTCATCCCCGAGATCCCCTACGACCCCCGTCGCGTGCGCGAAATGCTCGAAGAGCGCGCTCGGCGCGGCAAGGAGTTTTCCATCCTCGCGGTCGCGGAGGGCGCGATCTCCCGTGAGGAGAGCGAGCTTTCCAAAAAGGAGCTCAAGGCGCGGCGGGCCGCGGATCCTGCGCCGAGTGCGGCGTATCGCCTGATGCGAGAGATCAACGCCGATTCCAAATACGAGATGCGCGTTACCGTCCCCGGACATTTCCAGCGCGGCGGCGCTCCCTGCGCCTACGACCGCGTTTTGACCACGCGCTTCGGCGCGGCGGCGGCGGAGCTTGTGTGCACCGAACAGTACGGAAGAATGGTTGCCCTGCAGAGTGAGAAGATCACCTCCGTCTTGCTTTCCGAAACGGCAGGACGCGCCCGACACGTTCCGCTCGATGCCGGAGAAGTGCAGGCGGCGCGCGCGATCGGTCTCTGTCTCGGTGACTGAGGCACCGTTTGCGTTACTATATAATAAATAGGAAGAGATTTTTTGAAAAACGCCCTTTTTCGCCCTCTGTTTTTGCGAAAAAGGGAATTGAGAGGAGAAGAGTATGCCTGATTATATTCTCTGCCCCGTGTGCCACAATCCTGCTTTGAAGGACGAGCCCTGCGGCGTTTGTGCCGCGCGCGCCAAGGAGGCGGCGTCTGCCGCGCCTGCCTCGCCCGTCGCGCCGATCTCCCCTGAGGTCGCCGCACAGCAGTACAACGACCTGTTTGCCTCTGCCCCCGTCTCCCCTGCCCCTGCGCCGACCGCCGCGCCCGACGCCACGGAATATCGCCGCTTGATGGACGCGACCTATGCGCCGATGGGCGCGTGGAACGTGTTCGGCACCTTGCTCTTGTTCTGCGTGCCGCTGATCGGCTTCATTTTCGCCGTGATCTTCGCCTGCGGCGGCTGCCGCAAGAAACAGAAGGCGTCTCTGGCGCGCGGCTATCTTTTGTTCGTGCTCTTCGGTCTTCTTCTCTCCGCCTTGATCGGCGCGGTCGTCTTTTGGTTTTTTGCGAGCAATGGACTGGAGTTTCCGATGCTCGTCTTCCCCGTTCGCTCGTTTGTCGGCTGACCCTCGACAAATCCCACTCATTTTCATCCAAAAAGCCCCGAGGTACCGGGGCTTTTCTTTTTTTCGACACGAGGGTATGACAGACTTTTCACGCTCTTTTTGTCATAATAAGCCTGACAAGACACCCGTGACCGAAAGGAGCTATCCCAAATGAAACAGTCCCCCTTGCGCGTGCAGAGCAGTCTGCCGACCCCTCGCCTCAAGAAAATTCCCATTTCCGCGATCTCCCCGTCCCCCTCCCTCGTGCGTGCCGTCGACGGGGAGGAGCTCTCCCGTCTGACCGAAAGCGTCCGACGTCACGGGCTGATCCAGCCCGTCGGTGTGCGAAAAAAGCCCGGATTTCCCGCGCGATATGAACTGTTGTTCGGTTACCGCCGCTTTCTGGCGTGCCGCGCGTTGTTCGTTCCGAGTATCCCCTGTCTGGTTTTTCCCGATCGCCGCGAATGCGCTCTCCTTTCCCTCTGCGAGAATTTTCAGCGTTGTGAGGCGGATGAGGCGGAGTTGCGCCGTGCCGCCGCGCGACTGTCGACTTCCCTTCCGCGTCTCTGTGCGCGTCTGTCTCTCCCCTGCCCCAATGAAGAAAAAGTCGAGAGAACACGGGACATTTCCGCTTTTTTGGAAGGGTGCGTTCCCCTTCCTTCTGAGGAAAAAGACGGCGGTTTTTGCCACGGGATCGTGCGCGACCCGCGCTTTGTCGCAAACTCCATTGAGCGTGCCGTTTCCAACGGGCGCGACGCCGGGGTTTCGGTCGATCTGCAAAAAGTGCAGCGCGAACGCGAGATCTGGTATCACATCCGTTTGCCGATTCGTCGCGAGAGCGAGGCGATCCTCTTTTCCGAGGGGGTTTCGCGCGTCGCCTGACCGTTTGGTTTGTCTTGCTGTTTCACGTGAAACATCCCTCCTCACCCTCGCTCCCCTCTCCGCCGGTGTTTCACGTGAAACAGTTACCCCCTTGCCCACGCTTGTCGTGGGCAAAACTGTTCTTTTTCTCTGTTTTTTTGAAAAAAGTTGCGTCCATATCTTGTGCGCCGATTCTCACGAAAAACCTATATCTTGTGGGCTTTTTCGGGTCTTCTTCCCTTCTCTGTTTCCACATCTTGCCTCCTGTTTTTCGTTTTACATCAACATCTTGTGGAACAGCCCTGTTTTTGCCGTTGCTTTCTTTGTTCCCATACGCGCGTGTGCGTGCGCGTGTGTGTGCGCTCGCGCGTGTTGACATTTATTTGAGAGTTTGCTATACTGTTTGGCACAGAATCGATTGTTTTGGAGAGGAGACTCTTGTGGCGACAGTTTTAGCGTTTGCAAACCAGAAAGGCGGCGTCGGAAAAACGACCTCTGCCATCAACGTTGCGGCCGCCCTCGGCTTGATGGGACGCCGCGTTTTGCTCGTGGATGCCGATCCGCAGGGCAACTGCACCGGCGGTGTGGGACTGTCCAAGACCGACACCGCGACGCTCTACGACGTGCTCGTCGGCTCTCTTCCCCTGTCGGCCGTCGTGCGACAGACGCCCTTTGCCAACCTCTGGGCGGTTCCCGCCACGATGGATCTTGCCGGCGCGGAGTTGGAGATCGCCGCGCGCGATCACCGCGAAAGCCTGCTTTCTGCCGCGCTTTTGCCCGTATCAAGTGCCTTTGACTACGTCATCATCGACTGCCCCCCTTCCCTCGGACTCATCACCTTGAACGCGCTTGTTTGTGCGGATTTTGTGGTCGTGCCGATGCAGTGCGAATACTTCGCGCTGGAGGGGCTGAGTCAGCTTTCTTATACCATTCGCTCGGTCAAGCGGATGTACAACCCCCGTCTGGAGATCCTCGGCGTGATCCTGACGATGTTTGACGGGCGTCTCAACCTCTCCCATCAGGTGGCGCGCGAGATCCGCCGCCATTTCGAAGGAAAGGTCTTCAAAAACGCCGTTCCCCGTTCCGTGCGCCTCTCGGAGGCACCGAGCCACGGCAAGCCGATTTGTTACTACGACCGATACTCCAAGGGCGGCATCGCCTATCAGGAGATCGCGCTGGAATTGACCCGACGACTGGAGAAAGGACCAAGAAGATGAAGCAGACCGGACTCGGAAGGGGACTTGACGCCCTCTTTTCCGACAACTCGACCGATCGCGGCGACCGCGTCACCCAGCTGTCCGCCGCCCTCATCCTCCCCGACGAGAACCAGAACCGCACCGTGTTTGAGAGCGAGCCTCTGGAGGATCTTGCCGCGTCCATCCGTGCCCATGGCATCCTGCAGCCCCTGCTCGTGCGCCCCGACAAAAACGGCACCTACCGCATCGTGGCCGGCGAGCGACGCTTCCGCGCCGGAAAAATGTGCGGAATGAAAACATTTCCTGTCATTATTCGTGACATGGACGTGTTGGAGGCCGCCGAGGTCGCACTCATTGAGAACCTGCAGCGCGAGAACTTAAACCCGATCGACGAGGCGCGCGGATTTTTGCGTTTGACCTCGACCTTTGCACTCACGCAGGAGCAGGCGGCCGAGCGCGTCGGCAAGAGCCGCGCCGCCGTGGCAAACGCCCTGCGCCTGTTGAAACTTCCGCCGAAGATCCTCGCCCTGCTGGAGGACAACAGTCTGTCCGCCGGACACGCGCGTGCGCTTCTTTCGCTGCCGACGGACGACATGAAACTGCACCTTGCCGCGCGGATCCTCTCGGAAAAACTGTCCGTGCGTGACACCGAGCGCGAGGCGAAAAAGCTGACGGGCTCCGCCTCCGTCGCCGAAGACGCCGCATCGCGCGAGCATCGCAAGGGGCTGGAGGAACGACTGCGCCAGAGAACGGGATACCGCGTGCAGATCAGCCCGTCGAAGGATTCTTCGGGAGGGAAGATCAGCCTTTCTTACAAAAATACGAGCGAACTCGAGGAGATCATCACCGCGCTTGCCGGTGAGGACTTCCTCCTCGGCGAATAAAGACCCGAAAACGTCAAACCGACAGAAATTTTTGAAAAAAGAGGACAAGACCATGCTGGACATCAAATTCATCAAGGAAAACACCGAATACGTCAAAGAGAGACTATCCGCCCGCGGCGGCAATTTTGCCGACACCGTGGACGAAGTGCTTGCTCTGGATGCCCGCCGCAGAGAACTCATCGCGGACTCCGAAGCGAAAAAAGCGCAGCAGAACGCCGTTTCCAAGCAGGTTCCGATCTTAAAGAAAGAGGGAAAAGACCTTTCCGCGACCTTCGCTGAAATGAAGGAACTCGGCGCGGCGGTCAAGGCACTTGACGAAGAGCGTGGAAGTGTGGAAGTCCGTCTGCGCGAACTCATCCTCACCTTGCCGAACCTGCCGCACGATTCGCTGCCCGTCGGTCCCGACGATTCCGCAAACGTCGAGGTCAGCCGCTGGGGAACGCCCCGCGAATTTGACTTTGAGCCGAAGGCGCACTGGGATCTCGGCCGCGATCTGGGCATCCTCGACCCCGAGGCCGCCGCGAAGGTCACGGGCGCGCGCTTCCATTTCTACAAGGGCCTCGGCGCACGTCTCGAGCGCGCCATCGTCAACTTCTTCCTCGATCTGCACGCGCGTCAGGGTTATACGGAGATCCAGCCGCCCTTTATGGCAAACCGTGCGTCCATGACGGGCACCGGGCAACTTCCGAAGTTTGAAGATCAGGCCTTCAAGGTGGAGGGCACGGATTACTTCCTCATCCCGACCGCCGAAGTTCCCGTGACGAATATGCACCGCGAAGAGATCCTGGACGGCGCGCGTCTGCCGCTGTCCTACTGCGCGTACTCCGCCTGCTTCCGCGCGGAAGCGGGAAGCGCCGGCCGCGACACGCGCGGACTCATCCGTCAGCACCAGTTCAACAAGGTCGAGCTTGTGAAGTTCGTTGTTCCCGAGGAATCGATGAAGGAACTCGACCGCCTCACCCGTGACGCCGCCGAGTGCCTCGAACTGCTCGGTCTGCCGTACCGCGTGGTGATGCTCTCCACGGGCGACGTCGGCTTCTCCTCGGCGATCACCTACGACCTGGAGGTCTGGATGCCTTCCTACGGTCGTTACGTGGAGATCTCCTCCTGCTCGAACTTCGTCGACTTCCAGGCGCGCCGCGCGGACATCCGCTTCAAGAACGACGCCGCGGACAAGACCCGTCACGTCCACACCTTAAACGGAAGCGGACTCGCCGCCGGCCGCACCACCGCCGCCGTACTGGAGAACTTCCAGAACGCAGACGGCTCCGTCACCGTTCCCGAAGTGCTCCGTCCGTATCTCGGCGTGGACGTCATCGAAGCGTAACGATGTTTGAATCCTTTGACGCAAGATGGATCTTCGGCGCGTTTTTCCTCGCCGTTGCCATCTTTGCCTTCTATACTTACTACCACAAGACGGTACTCGGGCGTCTCGTCCGCGCGATCCTGAATAGCGGCGCGGAGAGTCCCGAGACGGCAAAGACCTTTGCGGAACTCGACCTTGTGCCGACCCCTGCGTACGAACGCGCACTCTTGGGCTCGGGCAGTCTTTCGCACATTGTCTCTTTTGTCGGAACGGTGCCGAAAAAAGCACGGATCTTAGGCCAGAGCAATCAGCAGGCGACCGAGACGCTTTGTGTGCTTGCGCTCTACGTGTCTCCCGAACGGCGCAGAAAGGCGCAGAGCATCTATTCCGCCGAGCAGAGCATTGCCGCGCCGATCGCTGTGACGGCGGCCGCCTTGGTGCTGACCGTCGTGCTGGTCCTCTTGTTTCCGCAGATTTCCGCCCTGTTTTCCTAAAAAGGCTCGGAAAACCGAAAGGAGAAAGTTATGAAAAAGACCCGACAGACCCCGGAGAGTGAGGCGGCAAAAGCCGCGCGCGCCGAGGAAAAACAGCAGAAGAAGGCCGCGCGTGACGCGCGTGTCGGAGAAGAGCGCATCGAGCGCGAGGCGCGCGCGCGAAGCCGCCGCAGAGTGCGTCCGATCGTCGTGATCTTTGCCGTGGCGATGATACTGGTGATCGCGACGGTGCTCTATACCTATTTTTCCGTCGGCATCCGCTACCTCGTTTACGAGGGCGGCACGAAGTTTCTCGGCAGATGCGTGGGCGAATCTCCCATCGTCGGTACGGTCTATTACACGGACGGCAACACCGCTCAGTACGACGCGGAGACGAAGACGCTGACCTACCAGAACGGAGACTCCTACACGGGCGAACTCAAAGACTTTTTGCGCCACGGGAAGGGAAGACTCGTCACCAAACTCACCGGCGACGTCTACGAAGGCGAATTCGTCGAAAACGAACCGCACGGAAAAGGCAAGAACATCTTCGCAAACGGTGACGTCTACGAGGGTGATCTGGTGGACGGCCGCCGCGAAGGAGAGGGAACCTATACCTGGGCTTCCGGTGCGACCTACGTCGGAGAATTCAAAAACAACTTAAAACACGGCAACGGCTTCTACACCGCCGCCGACGGCGCGACCTACGAGGGCGAGTACGTCGAGGACTTGAAACACGGGGAAGGATTTTACCGTTTTGCCGGCGGCGACACGTATCGCGGCACCTACGTCCACGACGTGCGCACGGGCTACGGGGAATACACCTGGGCAAACGGCGAGACCTACAAGGGCAATTTCGTGGCAAACAAGATCGACACCCGTAAAGTCGACGAGAACGGCGAATTCGTCATCTCTGAGGACGGCGCGTTCGTCCACGGAGACGAGGGCGTCTACACCTGGCCGTCCGAGGCGAACCCCGACGAGCCCAAGACCTTCACGGGCTATTTTGAAAACAACACCGTGGCCACGGTGAAGGATGAAGCAAAAGCATAAGAAAAGAGAACTTTTATGCAACAGACCCCCGAACTGATCCGAAGTGAACTGACTTCTCTCGCGCGTCGCGCGAGAGAAGCGTCTCTGTTTCTCTCCCGCCTGTCGGCAGGGGAGAAGAACGCCGCTTTGACGGCAATGGCAGGTGCCTTGCGCAAACACACCGCGGCGATCTTAAGTGAAAACACACGCGACCTTGCCGCAGGCAAAGAAAACGGACTGTCCGACGCCATGCTCGACCGCCTCGCGCTGAGCGAGGAGCGCATCGAGGCGATGGCGAAGGGCATCGAAAAACTCGTTGCATTGCCCGACCCGATCGGAAAGAGCGAGGGTTGGCAGCACGAAAACGGAATGAAGATCTCGCGCGTGCGCGTGCCGCTCGGCGTCATCGGCATCGTCTACGAGGCTCGCCCGAACGTCACGAGTGACGCGGCGGCACTCTGCTTCAAGAGTGCCAACGCCGTGGTGCTTCGCGGCGGAAAAGAGGCGCTCAATTCCAACGCCGCCATTGTCGCCACCCTGCGCGGTGCACTGAAGGAGCGCGCTCTGCCTGAGGACGCAGTCAGCCTCATTGAGTCGACCGACCGCGAATATACCAAGACACTTTTGACCTTAACGGGTGAGATCGACGCGGTCATTCCGCGCGGCGGCGCGGGACTCATCCGCGCGGTGCGCGACCTCTCGCGTGTGCCCGTCATCGAGACGGGGGCGGGGAACTGCCACCTTTACGTGCATTCCGATGCCGACCTGTCGGTTGCCGAAGACGTGCTCGTCAACGCGAAGGTCTCCCGACCGAGCGTCTGCAACGCGGTGGAGCATCTTCTCGTCCACAAGGATGCGGCAAAGGCGTTTTTGCCCCGTGCGCTTTCCGCGATGAACGCATACGGCGTCACCGTGCGCGGCTGTGAAAAAACGCGTGCCGTTCTCCCCGAGATCGCGTCCGTCACCGAGGACGATTTCTCCACCGAATACAACGACCTCGTGCTGTCCGTCAAGGTGGTCGACTCGCTCGACGAGGCGACGCGCCACATCAACGCCTTCGGTACGCGCCATTCCGAGACGATCATCACAAAGAGCCTTTTTGCCTCGGCGGAATTCGGCGCGAAGATCGACGCCGCCTGCATCTACACCAACGCCTCCTCGCGCTTCACCGACGGGGAAGAGTTCGGCTTCGGCGCGGAGATCGGCATCTCCACGCAGAAATTGCACGCGCGAGGCCCGATGGGCTTGAACGAACTGACCACCGTGAAGTATCTCATCAGCGGCGACGGGCAGACGCGCGGCACTCCGCCGAAGAAATAAACTCCCTCAAACATACGACAATTTATCATTCCAAAGGATTCCATATGGCAGCTCGCAAAACGACGAAGAAAACAACGAAAAACCAAAAGGAGACCGTCTCCGCAAAGCAGGCGAAGATGGTGAAGTCCATGCGCCGCGGCTCGCTCTGGGTCGCGTTCGTGCCGTGGCTTCTGGGTGCGGTCAGCGTCCTCTCGTTTATCTGTCTCTTGTTCCCCGACTCCACGGGCGTGCTCGGCCCGGCCGTTTCGGGCTTTTTGCGCGGACTCTTTTCCGTCGGCGCGTATCTGTTCCCCGTGCTTCTGCTGAATATTGCCATTTTCTGGAAACGCGACGAAGAGAGCGGCATTCGCACGCACAAGATCGTGTTTTCCGTCTTGTTTTTGCTCTTTTTCTCCGTGTTCTGCGGAATTTTCGCCACCGACGAGCTCGTGGAGACCTTCGCTCCCGCGACGCTTTTTTCCGAAGGACAGGCACTGCACGGCGGCGGCCTTCTCGGCTCGCTTGTCGCAAACGCCCTGATCGCCTTTATGCAGCGTGCCGTAACGGGTGTATTTTGCGGACTCATTCTGCTTCTGTCGGGCTGTTTCCTCCTCGGAAAGACGCCCGGAGAGCTGTTTTGTGCCCTGCGTGACAAGTGGCGCGAGAACCGCGAACGCGTGCGCGCCTATCAGGAGGAGGGCGAAGGGCAGGAAGGTGATTTTTACACCGAGACCGAAGAACTCGTCCCTGCGACCGAGGCTGTGCCCGATCCCAAGCATCGCCGCGGCAAGAAGCAGGTGATGGTCGACGAGGACGAGACCTTTGACCCGATGATCGAAGACAACGCGCCGGATGAGGAGGAACTGGATTTCCCCTTGAACGACCGCGGGACCGACCCCGAATGTGAAGACATCACCGAACTCAATCCGCGCCGCGCCGCAACGCTCACGGGAGCGGTCGCTGAGGTGTTTGGAGAAGAAAAAGATCCCGACGTTCTGCGCCGTTTCGACGACGACGGGGACGAAGCCGACGGGGAGGATTCCGCCGAGGCCTTCGGTGCCGAGGTGGATCTCGCCGCGAAGAAGGCGGAGGTGAAGACGCCCGAAAAGAAGGCGCCGACCTACCGTTTTCCGCCTTTGTCTCTGCTCTCCGACGAGCGCGTGAGAAAGGCGGACAGCCTGCGCGAGTGCCGCGAGGTCGCGGACAAGCTCGTGAGAACGCTGGAGACCTTCCACGTCAATACGAGCCTCATCGGCATCTCGCAGGGTCCTACGGTCACCCGTTACGAACTGCAGCCCGAGGTCGGCGTGCGCGTCAAGACGATCGCCGGACTTTCGGAGGACATTGCCCTGCGCCTTGCCGCACGCGACGTGCGCATCGATGCGCCGATCCCCGGCAGGGAAGCGGTCGGCATCGAGGTGCCGAACAAGACCGTCTCCAAGGTCGGCATCCGCGAGCTTTTAGAGGATGCCGCGTTCAAGAAAAGCGACAGTCCGCTCGTCGTCTGCCTCGGCATGGACGTCGCGGGCGAGCACGTCTTCTGTAACATTGCCAAGATGCCGCACCTTCTCATCGCCGGTGCGACGGGCAGCGGTAAGAGTGTGTGCATCAACGCGTTTTTGACGAGCATTCTCTATAAGGCGCGTCCCGACGAGGTGAAACTGATCCTCATCGACCCCAAGAGCGTGGAACTCACGGGTTACAACGGCATCGCGCATCTGCTCGTGCCGGTCGTCTGCGACTCGAAGAAGGCGGCAGGCGCACTCAATTGGGCAGTCAACGAGATGGAACGCCGCTACGCGTCCATCAGTGAAAAGAACGTGCGAAACATTCAGGCGTACAACCAGATGGCGCGCGAAGAGGGCGAGGAGACGATGCCGCACATCGTCATCGTCATCGACGAGCTTGCCGACCTGATGCTCGCCGCGCGCGACAGCGTGGAAACGGCGATCTGCCGCCTCGCGCAGAAGGCGCGTGCCGCCGGCATCCACCTCGTGCTCGGCACCCAGCGTCCGAGCGTCGACGTCATCACGGGTCTGATCAAATCGAACATCCCCAGCCGCATTGCCTTCACCGTGGCAAGCCAGATCGACAGCCGCACCATCCTCGACTCCGCCGGTGCGGAGCGACTTCTGGGCAACGGCGATATGCTTTACGCACCGATCGGCGCGACGAAGCCCGTGCGCGTGCAGGGCTCGTTTGTGTCCGAGGAGGAGGTGCGCGCCGTCGTGAGCTTCTTAAAGCAGTCGGGTGAGGCATCCTACAGCGAAGAAACGATGGCGGACATCGAAAAAGAAGCCGAAAAGTGCGACAAGAAGAAGGGCGCCGCCTCCGCTTCGGGCGAGGGCGCTTCCTCGCTTGCCGACCAGGACGGCGACGATCTCTTTTTCAAGGCGGTCGAGCTGGCCCTGGACAACGGCGGCATTGCGACGAGCCTTCTTCAGCGCCGTCTTTCCGTGGGCTACGCCCGCGCCGCGCGTCTGATCGACGCGATGGAGGAGCGCGGCATCGTCGGCCCGCACAACGGAGCAAAGCCGCGTGAACTTCGCATCACGCGCGAAGAATATATGGAAATGAAGTCCAAAAGCGGAGACATCGGATGAAACTACCCGCCTTTTTAAGACGCGTGCAGGTGGATGACAACTACAATCTGGTGGAGGTCAGCCTCTTTACGCGCATCCGTCGCGTTTTGACGGCACTCTTGATCCTTGTCATCAACGTGCTTCTCATCTGGCGTGCGACGGTCAGTTGTGAGATCGCGCTCTCAAGCGAGGTGCTTCTCTCGCCGCTCGGCGGCCGCGACCTTGCCGCGGCAAGCCTTGCTTTCCCCGTACCGCAGGATTTTTCCTCGTATTCGACGCGCAAAGAGGGCGCGGACGGCGCGGCGTTTTATCACCTCTATGCACAGAACGCCACGACGGACGAAATGGGACACCTGCAGGTGACCAACGTGGACTACGTCGACGGGGCAGGGCTTCTCCAGTTCACGATGCGCCAGAATCTGCGCCATTACCCCAAAGAAAACGAGAAGGGAAACCCCACGCTCTCTTACGTGGTGCGCGTGATCGACAAAGAGGGAAACGAACACTTTTCCAACACGGCCATCATGCACACCGTCACCGAGGAGCACCGCGGTTACCTGTACACGCGCGTTGCCTTTGACGACCTCGATTTCGTGCTCGGCACGGATTACGTCACGCTCTACGTCTTTTTGACCGATACCTCCGACACGCTTCTCTCGATCACTCTGCACGGGCAGAACGCCGCGACCTCGCGCACCGCGCTCTCGGCCTTGACCTATCGTGACGTCTGATTGAAACAGAAGAAAAAGAAGCACGCTTCGCGTGCTTCTTTTTTGTTTGTTGACTTGTCTGCGGTCTTTTCTCCCGAAAAAAGGGGCTCATTTTCACTATATATTGACAGACAGAGACGTTTTCGGTATAATTTATAACAAGATATAGAACGTATCTTCTTTGTTCGGCAATTTTATGATTACATTTGGAGGAACACTCACATGATGAATTATTTCGCCTACGGCAACTCTTTTGGCGGCGCAATGGCTTCTGCTGCTATTTTCGGCATTCTCGGCATCATCCTTGCCATCGCGGCAACCGTTCTCGTCTTTATCTTCATCACCCCCGAGAAGAAGTACGCAACGCTTCCCAAGTTTTTCCGGATCGTTGCTGACATCTTCAACTTCAAGAACCTGATGATCGAAACGATCCTCCGCGCCCTCTACGTCTTCTTCACCTGCTACGCGATCATCAGCGGTTTCTTTACGCTGTTCAGCTCCTTCCTCGGCGGTCTGATCGTTATGGTCCTCGCCCCGATCGGCATCCGCTTCGGCTTTGAGCTCTTGATGATGGCGATCCTCGCGGTCAAGAACATCATCGCCATCAACCAAAAGCTCAAGAACCAGAACGAGCAGTAATCATTCCAAACAAACAAAAAAGAGGGAGCCGAACCCCTCTTTTTTGTTTGAACTCAAAACGAAACGAGGGCTTCACGAAAGTGAAGTCCTCGTTTGGCTATGGGTCGCAAACAGACCGTTTGCGGCGCGGATCAGTCTTCGGCGTCGCTCTCGACGCGGAGCACTTTCCCGGTTTCCGCCGAGACGGTGACGTCGAATTCGACGCGTCCGGCTTCAAAAGAGACTTCAAAGACTGCTTTGCCGCGCTCGACGTCGCGCTCAACTTCGAGTTCGCGCACCTCGTGCTGTTTGAGGGAAACGGCCTTGAGGGCGGCGGAGACGGCGGCTTCTCGGGTGACGGTCTTGGGCTTCGGGGGTTCGGCGGGCGTCTCGTTTGCCGGCTCAACGACCTTCTGCTCTGCCTCGGGCTGCTGCACCGCAGAAGCGGTGACGGGCTGTTTCTTCGGCTCTTCTTCCTTCTTATGAGAGAGGATCTCGCCCGTTTCGGCACTTATGACGTAGTCGTACTCGACGCCGTCTTTTTCGAAACTCACCTCGTAGACCGCCTTCTTTTGTTCGCGGTCTGCGTCCACGTCAACGTCGTGCACAGTCTCTTTTTCAAGCCCCGCGTGTTTCAGCGCGAGGGCAAGGGCTTTGTCGCGGCCGACGTCGGCTTCCGGCGCTTCGATCTCGGCGGTTTCGTTCTGCTTTTCTTCTTTTTTGGGGGCGGCGTTGTTCGCCGTCGTTTCTTTCTTCGGCTCCTCTGCCTTTTGTTCGACTGCGGCGGAGGACGTTGTCGCTTCGGCGAGCGCGGGGGCGCGGGCCTGCTCGTAGAGGAAGGCAAACAGCGCGGCGCACAGCACGAGCGCGAGGGCACTTGCGGCGATCTTCAGAGAACGAGAGTGGCGGTGTTTCATAGGATACCTCCTGTTTGGGATCGATTCCCGCGCGGGGCGGGGGGTGCTTGTTTGTTTCTGTGGTTCCATTGTAGCAAACGACGTCTTTTTTGTAAGTGTCAAAATCATTGACAAAAAGGACGGGTTCTGTTATAATAATTCCATTATAAACTTCCCCTTGACCGACAGGAGAAAGAGATATGAAAGAGAAGCGGCTGTTTGCGTTTTTTCTTGCGCTGTGCTTTCTGCTTGCGTCGGTTTTCGTGGGATGTGCACCGCAGGGTGACTTCGGCGACGGCGGCGTCTCGGTCGATCAGGGCGATTATTTTCTGTACGCCTTGATCGGGGTCTCGACTCTGATCCTCGTCGGACTGGCCGTCTTTGTGTTCATTCGGCGCAAAAGATAAGAAAATACAAATTTTTTCTTGACAACTCGCCCTCTGTCTGCTATAATGCCAAAGCACGTGGCGGAATAGCTCAGTTGGCTAGAGCATCCGGTTCATACCCGGCAGGTCGTTGGTTCAAATCCGACTTCCGCTACCAGGCCCCATGGTCAAGCGGCTAAGACACCGCCCTTTCACGGCGGAAACGGGAGTTCGATTCTCCCTGGGGTCACCAAAAAGGCTTCACGAAAGTGAAGCCTTTTTCTTTTGAGCCGCACAAAAAAGCACCCGCTTGTGGCTCCCTCCGTAAGGAAGGTGCCACAGTTATATTCGCCTTG
>JAFQUW010000177.1 GCA_017408325.1 Clostridia bacterium
CGATCCGCTCGTTTGTCGGAAACGGGGTGAAAAAACTTGTGGAGCGCGCGATGCCCGAAAAGGAAGTCGCCGCGCATTTCGACGAGGTCTACGCCGCGTTTAAGGCGTATTACGAAGTGCATATGGAGGACAAGACCGCGCCGTATGCGGGCATCTGTGAGATGCTCGCCGCGCTGAAGGCGGACGGCTACTCGCTTGCCGTCGTTTCCAACAAGTTCGACTCCGGCGTCAAAGCGCTCGTCTCCCGTTTCTTCGGCAAGTGGATCGACGTTGCCATCGGGGAGAGCGAGACCGTGCGCGCAAAGCCCGCGCCCGACGCGCCGCTTGCCGCGCTGAACTTTTTCGGCATTACGCCCGACGAGGCGCTCTACGTCGGCGACAGCGACGTGGATATCACCACCGCCGCCGCGGCGAATATCACCGACATTTCCGTCTGCTGGGGCTTTAAGGACCGCGATTTTCTGATCGAGCGCGGTGCGAAGATCCTTGTTGATACGCCCGACGAGCTTTACCGCGAGATCCGCCGCCTGTCTATTTGACAAAGTCAAAAAACAGGGTATAATAAAAACAGAAAAAACAACAGAAAGAAGATGAATCCATGAGCGAATGCACCCACGATTGCTCCTCCTGCTCGGCGAACTGCTCGAGCCGCGAGATCGAAAAAGAAAAACTCAACGAATTTTCCGAGGTCAAAAAGGTCATTGCCGTCGTTTCCGGTAAGGGCGGCGTCGGCAAGTCCCTCGTGACGAGTCTGCTCGCCGTCAACGCGAGCCGCGCAGGATACCGCACCGCGATCCTCGACGCAGACGTGACCGGACCGTCCATTCCGCAGGCGTTCCATATCAATTCCGAAAAGGCTGCCGGAAACGGCAACTACCTCATTCCCGTCACCACCAAGACCGGTATCGACGTGATGAGCCTCAACCTCCTTTTGGAGAACGAGACCGATCCCGTTGTCTGGCGCGGTCCCGTCATCGCGGGCGCCGTCACGCAGTTCTGGACGGACGTCATCTGGCGCGGCATCGACGTGATGTTCATCGATATGCCTCCCGGAACGGGCGACGTGCCCCTGACGGTCTTCCAATCCCTGCCCGTGGACGGTATCGTCATCGTCACCAGTCCGCAGGAGCTTGTCGGCAACATCGTTGAAAAAGCCGTCAAGATGGCGGAATTGATGAACGTGCCGATCCTCGGTCTCGTCGAGAACTACTCCTACTTTGAGTGCCCCGACTGCAAGAGCCGTCATTCCATCTACGGCGAAAGCCACGTCGGCGCGCTCGCCGAGACGCACGGCATCGACACCGTCTGCCGCATCCCGATCGATCGCAAACTCGCCGCCGCAAGCGACGCCGGAACGATCGAGCTCTACGAGGGCGACTGGCTCGACGAGCTCTCCGCCAAGATCGAAGAACTGTAAAAAGACACGAAGAACAAAAGCACCGCGTTTGCGGTGCTTTTTTGATTGTTTTTATTCTTTTTCAAACATAAAGACACCCTCGGGGTTGCCGATGTGGTCGTTGTAGGTGAGGGTGAGGGCGTTCTTGCCGAGGGTGAGTTTGCCGCCGACGAAGCCGTCGGGGGTGGGCGCGGAGGCGACGGCGAGGGGGCAGGGCAGACCGTGGTGGTCGGCAGGATCGGCAGGGTAGACGACGTCGACCTTGTGCGTGTGCCCGGCAAGGAAGAGGTGGGGGCGGACGTGAGAGCGGAGCAGGCGCGTCCACTCGCCGTAGAGGTCTTCTTCCATGAGGAAGGGATCCTCAAATTTCAGGGGGAAGGGGATGTGGCAGATGACGAGTCGCGTCGTGACGCCGTCTGCGGCGTATTCACCCGCGGCGTTTTGGATCAGCGTTTCCAAAAAAACGGTCTGTCTTTGGCGCATCGGGTGACAGGCGACCGTCGGGCCGTATTCGACGCGGCCGTCGGGCTTGTCCTCGCCGCAGTCAAGCACGAGTCCCCAGAGACTGCCGAGTCGGAAGGTGTAGAAGGTGTTGCCGTTTTGGCGCGGCAAAAAGCCCGGGAACAATTCGGCGCATTTTCCGCGCATATCGTGGTTGCCGCGCGTGCAGACGACGGGGAGTCTGCCGCCCGTGAGCTCCTCACAGATGCGCCAGATCACCTCGAATTGTGCTGTGGATTGCGACGACTCGGGCAGATCCCCGTTTAAGACGAGCAGATCGATGTCGCCGGACGCCTTTGCCGCCGCGATCGCCGCGTCGGCGCGGTCGTGCGTGTCCGAGATGTGGAAGAGGCGTGCGTTTTCTTTGGGCACGGGCGAAAACGGGAAAACGGTCTCTTCACCCTCTTCCGCCACGGAAAAGTACGGTCGTCTCTCGGGGAAGGGGCGCACCTCGACGGTGTATTCACCGGCGGCGTCAAGTTTGGCCATCGGCACCGAGACGCGGTGGATCGGCGAGAGGCTCGGGATAAGACCGCAGACTTCCTCCGAATAGATCTCTTTTCCGACCTTCACGGAAAAGAGGACGTTCTCTTCGGTGAGGGCGGTGATTTGGTATTCGTTTCCGACGGCAAAGACCGCAGGCTTGTATTTGAGCATAAGGGACTCCTTTGTCGGGTCAGTCGCGGCGTCCTTCGAGCCCGCCGAGGCGGTCACGGCACCAGGCGTAGCGGTTGATGGCAATGAAGACGCGGTTTGCGGCAAAAAAGAGAAGGGTGCGCACGAGGAACATCACGACCCACGGTCCGAAGAGATTTCCGGCAGGCACGAGCGCGGCGACAACGAGGCAGGGAATGAGAAGGGCGAGCCATTCACCCTTTTGCCAAAAGCGCGCTCGCTCATCGGTGTAAACGTAGGGCCGTCCAAGCATCTCGTTCGTCCACGCGCTCTTGAGGTCGCGGTTGACGGAGAAGATGCTTGTCATATAGCAGAACGCCGCCACCCACGTGAGGGGGAAGACGATGCGGAGCCACAGGTCACCCGAGGTGTGGTGCAGGTAGAGATAGAGGAACTCCTGCATCGCGTCCATCTCGCCGTTGCGTGCAAACAGGAGGCAAAAATAACTGATCGCGTAGGCGAAGACGACGGAGAGCAAAAGGGAGATGAGCGTGCGGAAAAAGGACTTCATCGTCAGACCTCGAAGTCCAGGCACAGCCGCGTCTCGACGAAGGGACACACGAAGGTGTCTGCCGCGGCGACGTGCGCGGGATGGGTCGCGTAGCCCTTCAGCGCCGCTTCATCGACCAAAACGGAGTCCAGACACAGATCGGCGTTGGAGGAGGGGAGGGCTTCGGTGTGCACGGACAGGGAGACGAGCCCCGGCACCACGCCGACGAGCGACTCCAGATGTTCCTTGATCGCCGCTTTGACCTCGGGCGTGTTGTGCTCCTCTTTGAGCTTCCACAAAATGACGTGACGAACCATAACGGCACCTCTTTTCCTGATTTGACTGTATTATAGCACGCACCCGCCGCGCGCGCAAGAAGAAAAACGCCCGCGAAAAAGCGTGATGTCTTTAACGGAGAAATATGAAAACCGAATAGGATAACAGAGTAAGGCAGCATAGTCGATGATGGCTATGCTGCCTTTTGCGTTATTTAATTACAAGAGAGTCAAACAAATCAAAGCGTCGCAGAAATGCGGTGCTTTTTTTGAATTTTATATCGAAAATCGCTGGACTTGTGGAAAGTGTTGTGGTATGTGTTTGTATTGCAAAAAGGAGGTGCAACGCACATGACAACACTTGAAGATTTATACTACGGTAACATCAGTCCGCACGAAAGGTACATAAAGCGCGGTTCGAGAGTGGACAAACTCGTAAAGCTCATATGCAAAAACGAAGAAATCCTAACAGCAACGCTCACTGAGCAGCAGAAAGAAACCTTCGAAAAGTTTAAGGACTGCCAAAGCGAACTTGCAGGACTGACCGAACGAGATGCATTCAGGGACGGATTCATCCTTGCGGTGCGAATAATGGTTGAAGC
>JAFQUW010000178.1 GCA_017408325.1 Clostridia bacterium
GCAGTCATTGCCGAACTGGAAGAAAAGGATCTTCTCACCTCTTCCGACGGTGCAAAAGTCGTCGATCTTTCCGAAGAGGACATGCCGCCGTGCCTGATTTTGAAATCCGACGGTTCAACGCTTTACGCAACGCGCGACATCACCGCCGGTCTCTACCGAAAGAACACCTACGATTTCCACAAGGCTGTCTACGTCACCGACGCCGGTCAGAGCTTGCACTTCAAGCAGTGGTTTACCGTCATCGGAAAGATGGGTTACGAGTGGAGCCGCGATCTCGTGCACGTCCCCTACGGCAAGCTCTCCATCAACGGCACGAAACTTGCCAGTCGAACCGGAAACGTCATTCTCCTGCGCGATCTGTTTGCCGATGCCATCGAGCGCGTTCGCGCGATCACGCTGGAACGCAATCCCTCCTGCGAGAACGTCGACGAAGTTGCCCGCGCAGTCGGCGTCGGCGCACTGGTCTTCCACCAACTCTCCACCGGTCGCATCAAGGACATCAGTTTCTCCGTGGAGGAAGCCCTCAACTTTGACGGAAGCACCGGTCCGTACGTGCAGTACACGCACGCAAGAATCTGCAGTGTTCTGCGCAAAGAGCAATTCTCCGGAAAGATCGAAGGGGCTCATACCTTTGATCCAAAGGAACAGGAACTCTACGCACTTCTGGTGCGTTTCCCCGAAACCGTGGCAAAAGCACTTGCTGACTACGAGCCGAGCACGATCTCGCGCTACGCCTTGGATCTCTGCCAGGGCTTCAACCGTTTCTACCAGGCCTGCCCCGTTCTGAAAGCCGAAGGTGACGTGAGAAATCTGCGTCTTGCCTTCTGCACCGCCTGCGAGGCCGTTTTGAAAAACTGTCTGTGGCTTCTCGGCATGGAAGCCCCCGAAACTATCTAACGAGGTGAACGAATATGTCCGGACATTCCAAATGGAGCAACATCAAGCACAAGAAAGAAAAGACCGACGCCCAAAAAGCAAAGGTCTTCACCAAGATTGGCAAAGAGATCTCGATGGCCGTCAAAGCCGGCGGTCCCGATCCCGCTTCCAACTCCAAGCTGCGTGATCTGATCGCAAAGGCCAAGTCGAACAACGTCCCCAACGACAACATTGAACGCACAATCAAGAAGGCCGCGAGTTCCGACTCCGAAACCTACGAAGCCATCACCTACGAGGGCTACGGTCCCTCCGGCGTTGCCGTGATCGTGGAGACCGCGACCGATAACCGCAACCGCACCGGTGCCGATCTTCGCCATTACTTTGACAAATTCGGTGCCGGTCTCGGCACGACCGGTTGTGTTTCCTACCTCTTCCACGAGGCCGGCGTCATCATCCTTGAATCCGAAAAAAGCGAAGACGAGGTGATGGAAGACGCGCTGGAAGCAGGTGCGGAAGACATCAACTCCGCCGAAGAGAACACCTTTGAGATCACCACCGCGCCGAACGATCTCTCTGAAGTGCGCGAAGCTCTTGCCGAAAAGGGCTACACGATCCTCTCTGCCGAAAACGACAAGATCCCTGCCAGCACCGTCACCCTGACCGATGACGATGCCATCACCAAGATGCGCCGTCTTCTCGACGCCCTTGATGAAAACGAAGACGTTCAGGAAGTCTTCCACAACCTCGAAAACGACCTCGACTGATGGAGCACGCCACGCACTGTTTTGCCGAGGGGGCCATCTCCCTTCGCGCCGTTCTCTCTGCGAACTCGCGTGAGATCCACGAGGTCTACATCGCGCCGAAAAGACAAACTCGCAGATCCCGTTCTCCCGAGGAGCGCGAGATCGTAGTCGAACTTTGTCGCGCACGCGGTATACGAATCCGCGAAGTGGACGACTCTTTTTTTGAGGAACACGCCCAAGGAACGACACACGGCGGTCTGATGGCACGTGTCGGCGAAAAACGATTTTCGGACATCCAAACACTCTGCGAAACAAATAATCCTTTCTTCGCCTACCTTTGCGGAATCGAGGACCCGTATAATTTCGCTGGCTGTCTGCGAACACTGTATGCGGCAGGCTGTGACGGAATCTTTCTGCCCGAGCGCAACTGGATGAGCGCCGGAAGCGTAATTTTGCGTGCTTCCGCCGGCGCCAGCGAGTTTTTGCCGATGGCACCCGTCCCCGATGCGGACGAATTCCTTGACCTGCTAAAACGGCACGGCATTCTTCCCGTCTGTGCCCGCGAAAAACGGGCGGACAGTCTGTTTGATGCAAAACTTTCACGCCCGGTTTGTCTGATCATCGGCGGTGAAAAACGCGGCATTGACAAGACTTTGGATGCGAAGATTGAACGTGGCGTCGTCATTCCCTACGGAAGAAACTTGCAAAAATCCCTCTCCGCACAAGCGGCCTGTGCCGTTATTTCGTTTGAAATTCTGCGAAACCAATAAGGAAACCACGCATGAACGAAGCATTTCTCGATTTGTTTTACCAGTACATCCTCCCTCTGCCCGCGATCTTGATCGCTTTGACGGTACACGAGGTATGCCACGGTTATATCGCCTACAAATGCGGCGATCCGACCGCGGCTGTTACCGGTCGCCTTTCGTTCA
>JAFQUW010000179.1 GCA_017408325.1 Clostridia bacterium
CCGCATCCGTGCAGAGGATGATCTTGCTCCACTTGAGATTCTTGATGTCGAAGTCCGAAAACTCGCGCGACTGCTTCGTACGGATCTCCACGCCGCAACCGATGACGCGCAAGAGGTCGACGATGATGTCACTTTTGAAGATCTTGTCGTAGCTGATCTTTAGGCAGTTGAGCGTTTTACAGCGCACGGGGATGATCGCCTGAAACTCGGCGTCGCGACCGAGTTTACAGCTCGTCAAAGCCGAATCACCCTCGACGATGAACAGCTCGCGGCGTTCGGGATCGCGGCTGCGACAGCCGGCAAACTTCTCAACGCGGTTGGAGATGTCGAGCGTCGCGGAGAGCTTCTTTTTGATGCTCACGCGCGCGTTTTCCGCCGATTCGCGGCTGCGCTTGTTGACCATGACCTGCGTTGCGATGCGCTCCGCATCCGCCGGATGCTCGGCAAAATAGATCTCCAGATTGTGCAGGAAGAACTCGGTCATCGCCTCGGCGATGAAGGTGTTGGTCACGCTCTTTTTGGTCTGGTGCTCAAAGGAGATGTAGGTCGAAAAGCAGTTGGTCACCAAAATCAGACAGTCTTCGACGTCCTGGAAGGTGATCTTCTGCTCGGTCTTGTTGTACTTATTGTTGTTTTTTAAATAGTTGTCAATCGCGCGCGTAAAGGCACTTTTAACTGCCTTTTCGGGCGAGCCGCCGTGCTCCAGATGCGAGGAATTGTGGTAATACTCAATGCGGCTCTTCGCGTTGGAGAAGCAGAAGGCGCAGGAAATCGACAGATCGTACTCGGGCTGATCGGCACGGTCGCGTCCGCGGCGCTCCGCCTCCCAAAAGACGGGCAGAGTCAGCGTGCGAGCACGGCTCTTTTTGCCCTTCTTCTTCGGGGCGTCCTCGTCCTCTTCGTCCTCGGAAACACCGGCGATCTCGGCGTCGAGTTCCGCTTCCTCGGCAGACTCCTCTTCCCCTTCCGGGTTCAGATCGCCCGCGATCTCGCGCACGTAGTCGAGGATGCCGTTCGGGTAACAGAAGGTATACTTCTCGTTCTTGCCTCCGATGACCTCCCACTCGAGGTTCAACGTGAGATTCGCGTTGACGACCGCCTGCGGTTTTAGGACCTGCAGGAAATATTCCTTGGGGATGTTGATGTCCGTGAAGACCGCAAGGTCGGGCTTCCAGCGGATGATCGTGCCGGTGCGGCGATGGGGATAGGGCTTGACCTCCAGCTTCGAGGCAGGCTCTCCCCCCTGAAAGGAGATGTGCGACTCGTTTCCGCCGGAATACACGGTGACTTCCATATACTCGGAGGCGTACTGCGTGGCGCAGGCACCCAGACCGTTTAAGCCGAGCGAATACTTGTACGTACCGCCCTTGGCGTTGTCGTACTTACTGCCTGCGTAGAGCTCGCAAAAAACGAGCTCCCAGTTGTATCGCTTTTCCTTCTCGTTGTAGCCGAGCGGAATGCCGCGTCCGAAGTCCTCGACCTCCAATGAATGGTCGGCGAAGACGCGCACGTTGATCACCTTTCCGTGTCCCTCTCGCGCCTCGTCGATGGAGTTGGAGAGGATCTCAAAAAAGGTGTGCTGACAACCGCCGAGTCCGTCGGAGCCGAGCATGACGCCCGGACGAAGGCGAACACGGTCCTTGCCCTTTAAAGAAGTGATACTTTGATCGTTGTATTCCTTACGCTCTGCCATAATCTTCCTTTTCATTTTCAAAAAAGGCAACGAAGATTATCCGTTGCCTTTTTGAACTGTAACTAAAATTTACGCTTTGTCAACGCTACCGAGGACGTTCTTGATCTTGTGCTTGACCATTTCACGGACGTTGTCGCGTGCGACGGTCAGGTACTGACGGGGATCAAACGCTTCGGGGCTGTCGTGGAAGACGCGACGGATACCGGCGGTCAGCGCCAGACGGATATCCGAGTCGATGTTGATCTTACAGACCGCCATGGAAGCGGCTTTGCGCAGCTGTTCCTCGGGGATACCGACAGCGTCGGGCAGCTTTCCGCCGAGCTCGTTGATCTCCTTGACGAAGTTCTGCGGAACCGAGGAGGCACCGTGGAGAACGATCGGGAAACCGGGCAGACGCTTTTCGATCTCCTCAAGGATGTCGAAGCGAAGGGGCGGAGGAACGAGAATGCCTTCTTCGTTACGGGTGCACTGCGCAGGGGTGAACTTATACGCGCCGTGGCTGGTACCGATGGAGATGGCGAGGGAGTCGACGCCGGTGCGGCTCACGAAATCCTCGACCTCTTCGGGACGGGTGTAGGAGGAGTGCTCGGCAACGACGTCATCCTCGACGCCGGCAAGAACACCCAGCTCACCTTCGACGACGACACCGCGCTCGTGAGCGTATTCCACGACCTTGCGGGTCAGGGCGACGTTGTCTTCGTAGGGATGGTGAGAGCCGTCGATCATTACGGAGGTGAAGCCGCCGTCAATGCAGGACTTGCAGATCTCAAAGTCGGCACCGTGGTCCAGGTGAAGGGCCACGTCCACACCGGTATCCTTCACGGCAGCCTCGGCGAGGGCCATGAGGTAGGCGTGCTTCGCGTACTTGCGCGCGCCGGCGGAAACCTGCAGCACCACAGGAGAGTTGAGCTCCTGCGCCGCTTCGGTGATCGCCTGGACGATCTCCATATTGTTGATGTTGAAGGCGCCGATGGCGTAACCGCCCTCGTAGGCCTTTCGGAACATTTCTTTCGTGTTGACAAGTGCCATGGTCTCGATTCCTTTCTCCTGTAGTTACAGGACGACGACGCGCTTGACCGCGGCGTTCTCACCGAGGGTGAGAGCGGCGGAGGCATCGGCGTCGGTGTCTGCGATGGTGTAGGCGATTCCCTTGCGGAAAGCGGTCTGCGCGTCATTGACTGTAATGCCGAGAGATTTGATCGCCTCGACGGCGTCGAAGCCTTCCTCATGGATGACGGTGATGCGCCATTCGCCGGCACATTCCTTGACCAGATTCGGAAGATTGACGGAGTTTCTCACGTTGCCGCACTCGAGGTAATCGCGCACCTCGTCGACGGCCATCACGGCACAGTTGTCCTCGCTCTCAGGCGTGGAGGCACCGAGGTGCGGGATGGCGACGACACCCTTCTTGCCGATCACTTCCCCGTTGGGGAAATCGGTGACGTAGACGGCGACCTTCCCCTCTTCCAGTGCGGGCAGGATGGCGGAGTCATCCACCAGAGCGGCACGGGAGAGGTTGAGGATGCGCACGCCGTCACGCATCTTCGCGATGGCGTCGGCATTGATCATGCCCTTGGTGTCGGGGGTAGCCGGCACGTGCAGGGAGATGTAATCGGAGGCTTCGTAGAGGTCGGAAAGTTCCGTCACGCGGCGCACGGTATCGCCGAGTTCGGCGACGACGGCGTCAGACGCGAAGGGGTCGTAACCGACGACGGACATGCCGAGCGCGTTTGCCGCCACGGCAACCTTTTTACCGATGGCACCGCCGAAGCCGACGATGCCGAGGGTCTTACCCATAATTTCGGGACCCACAAAGGCGCTTTTGCCCTTTTCGACGGCGGCAGGAGCATCCTCGTTGCCTTCCAGACCCTTCGCCCAGTCGATGGCGCCGACCACGTTGCGGCTCGCGAGAAGCAGAGCGCAGATGGCCAGTTCCTTGACGGCGTTGGCATTGGCACCGGGGGTATTGAAGACGCAGATGCCCTCTTCGGTGCAACGGTCGATCGGAATGTTGTTTACGCCGGCACCGGCACGCGCGATGGCACGCAGGCTCTTGTCAAAGGTGACGTCGTGCAGAGCGGCGGAGCGAACGAGGATCGCGTCCGCATTCTCCATCTCCTCGCCGATCTCGTAGTTCTCGGCAGGCAGACGGGAAAGCCCGATCTTTGCGATCTTGTTATACAGTTTGATGCGATACATAGTCTTACCTCACGCGTTTGCCGCGGCAAACTCTTTCATAAATGCAACGAGCGTTTCCACACCTTCAACGGGCATCGCGTTGTAGATGGAGGCGCGCATACCGCCCACGGAGCGGTGACCCTTCAGACTGACGAGGCCCGCCTTTGCCGCCTCGGCGCAGAACTTCTTGTCCAGCTCGTCGTCGCCGGTGACGAAGGTGGCGTTCATCAGAGAGCGATTCTTTTTGTCGGAGCCCGCCTTGTAGAAGGACTGGCTGTCGAGGTAGTCGTACAGGAGAGCGGCTTTCTTTTCATTGATCTCCTTACGGGCGGCAAGTCCGCCGGTGGCAAGCAGCCATTCATAGACGAGACCCGCGACGTAGATCGCGTAGCAGGGGGGCGTGTTGTACATAGACTCGCCGTCCGCCTGGGTCTTGTAGTCGAGCATGGTGGGGGTGCAGGGCAGGCTGTTGCCCATCAGATCCTCGCGCACGATCAGGATGACCACGCCCGCAGGGGCGACATTCTTC
>JAFQUW010000018.1 GCA_017408325.1 Clostridia bacterium
AAGGTTGCTAAAAGTTTATGGGGAGCTTCGTAAAAAATCATTGTGCGTTTTTCGTCTTTTAGTTCGTTTAAATGGGCACGTCTTCCCGGCTTATTCATTGTTAAAAAGCCTTCAAAGGTAAATCGTCCCGAGGGCATACCCGATATTGCAAGGGCGGTAATTACTGCACTTGGACCGGGCACCGATTCTACCGTTATGCCATTTTCGTGAGCAAGGCGCACCATATCTTCTCCGGGGTCGGAAATAGCGGGCATTCCCGCATCGGTAACAAGGGCGCAGGACTCACCTGAAAGAAGTCGGGAAATTATTTCACCGCCTCGCTCCCTTTTATTATGCTCGTAATAAGAAAGCATAGGTTTTTTTATTCCCAAAAAGTTAAGAAGCTTTAAAGTTACACGTGTATCCTCTGCCGCAATAAAATCGACTTTAGAAAGCGTATCTGCCGCACGGGGAGATAGATCAGAAAGATTACCTATAGGTGTTCCCACTAAATAAAGTTTTCCCGACATAATACACCTCCGACAATTTCATTAACTTTTATTTTAACACAATACATCAGATAATACAATTCATTTTAAATTAAATTTATGAATAATGTATTAAGGTTGGAAGCAAAGGGGAAAAAATATCATAAACAGTGCGTCTTTACAATGAAATCGCGAAAGCGCGATGAAATCCTCACTTTGTTCGGTTGAAATCTGCTTCGCAGATGAAATTAAATCCGTCCTTATCTTCCGACGAAGTCGGATTTCATCACGGAGTGATTTCATCCACCGCAGGTGGATTTATCCCGTCTGCAAGGACGGATTTAGTTGAAAAGAAACACCATTTGTCCGGTAGACAAATGGTGTTTCTTTTCTGGTGACCCCTGGGGGAATCGAACCCCCGTTTTCGCCGTGAGAGGGCGATGTCTTAGCCGCTTGACCAAGGGGCCGTGCACTGTATTTTAACAGATTGCACGAGTCGTGTCAAGCCTTTTTCAAAAGTTTTTTCAAGAGCCGTTCATGCCTCGGGGAAGCACTGCTTCTGCACGCAGAACTCCCGTTTCGATTCGAGTTCAAAGGTCGCGTGCTCGATCCCGAAGGAGGACAGGATTTCTCTTGCGCGTGCCTTGACCTCCGACGACTCCGCGTCGGTGACCAGATGCATCGTCGCGCAGAAATGTACCTCGTCGAGTGCCCACAGATGCACGTGATGGACCTCCTTGATCTCCTTGCAGGCGACGAGCGCATCCTTCACTTGAGTGAGATCCATTCCGCTCGGCACGCGCTCCAAAAAGAGGTGGAGCGCCTCGATGAAGTGTCGGGCCGAGTGGAAAATGAGGAAGATACTGGTGGCAAGACTGACGATGGCGTCCAGCAGGAAGAAGCCCGTCAACTTCATCACGACGGCGCTGAGCAGCACCGCCGCCCAACCGACCACGTCCTCCCACAGGTGCAGGTTGACCGCTTTCTGGTTGAGCGAGCCCTTTCCGTGCGTCAGAACGACGGCGGCGGTGTTGGCGAAGAAACCGACGGCGGCAAAGACGAGCATCGTGTCGTAGGAGACGGGCGTCGGGTGCAGAAGACGTGTGACGGAATGCTCGATCACGAGCACCGAGCCGCAGATGAGCACGACGGACAAAAAGATGCCCCCGATGAGGGAATAGCGCGTGTACCCAAAGGTGTATTGAAGATCCGCCTTGCGACGGCTCTTCTTTTCGCAGACGTAGGAGACCGCGAGGCTTGCGGCGTCTCCGAGGTCGTGCAGAGAGTCGGAGAGAATGGCGATCGACCCCGAAAGCAGTCCGCCGACCGCCTCAAACAGCGCGAAGAACAGGTTGATCAGAAAGGCCGCCAGGATCTTCTGTTCGCTGTGTGCGCGGTGGACGGGCTCGTGCGAGTGGGAATGAGAGTGCAGGTGGGCCATCAGTGTTCCTCCTCTTCGAGCAGATGTGTAAAACCGGCGTCGAGGATGGAGGAGACGTGCTCGTCGGAGAGGGAATAGAGGTTCGTCTTCCCCTCGCGTCGGTAGGTGACGAGTCGGCTTTCGCGCAGCACCTTGAGCTGATGGCTCACGGTGCTTTGCTCGAGTGAAAGCAGTGTCGAGAGTGCGCCCACACAGAGCTCTCCGCCGGAGAGGGCGTAGAGGATCCGGATCCGCGTCGAATCCGCAAACAGACGGAAGAGATCGGCAAGCTCAAAGAGCTTCTCCTCGCGGGACAGCGCGCTCTGTGCGCGCGCAAGAGATGCGGAGTGTTGCGAGTGTTCCATTGATGAATGTCCTTTCATATGAATATCCGTTCATATTATATTCCGCGCGCCGCCGCCTGTCAAGCCGTTTTCACTTTGTGTGAAAACCGCCCTCTGTTTTTGCACAAAGTGTGATGGAAAAAGTCCCTATATTCCGTTAAAATAAGAGTAAAGCAATCCAATTTTTCGCGCTCGGTTGTGTTTCGGTTGCGAGTGTGATATAATGACAAAAAAGATGAATTTCGAGGATCGGGACTATGAAGGATAGCGTCTATAAAGAAATGCGAAAATCGCTCGGGCTGACCAGAGCCGATGTTTGCGAAAGAGCGATTCTCTTGGGGAAACCGCTCCAGCCGGAGCGGTTGGAGCGAATTGAAAACAACAAATTCCCGATCACTCCGGAAGAAGTGCTGATCTTGTCCGAGATCTACAACGAGCCCACCTTGTGGAACTGTTATTGTACGCGTGAGTGTCCCATCGGAAAGGATTACGTCCGACCGATTCAGGTCAAGGATCTCGCGCAGATCGTGCTGGAAATGCTCTCCTCTCTGAATTCCGTGAAGAAGAGCCGGGAGCGCCTCATTGAGATCACCGCCGACGGCGTCATTTCCGACGACGAGCTTAAGGATTTCATCTTCATTCAAAACGAGCTCTCCCACATCTCCGACACGGTGCAGACCCTGCAGGCGTGGGTGGACAAAATGCTCGCTGACGGAAAGATCAATCTGCAAAAATACAACGAACTGAAAAAAGACTGAGCTTCTTTGTGCAAAAGAGGACGAGCAGTCACCCGTCCTTGTTCCAAAAAGAAGCGCACCCGAAAGTTTTGTTTTGGAGGAAAGAATGAACCGTTTTACTCTTGTTTTACTGGCCTTTGCTTTGCTGTTCTCGCTTATTTCCTGCAGTGCGTCCTCGCCCGAGATCCAGCCTGTAACACCGGATGAAAACACACAAGAGACGCCCGAAAAAGACAAGCTCTGGGTCTGCAAGTCTGCTACCTGGCTGGATGCGGACGGAAGCGTCGATACCGTCGAGACCTTCACTTACGACGAATGGGGAAACCGCGTCGTCTCGGAGAAGACGAGCAAGATGATGGATTCGGCGGAGAAACCGTATTATATCTCGGACGTCTCGGAGTACGACGAATACGGAAATCTCCTGCGCAAGAGTGAGAGCACGCTTTATCAGTCGGATGATTCCGTGCGCACGAAGACGCAGATTGAGTACGTGTACGAAAACGGTCTCCTCGTGCGCGAGAACGAGCAGGAATTGAATGTGGAAGGCACAAGCAGCGCCTGTCATCGCATCTATACCTACGATGATGCCGAGCGCGTGATCAAGATCGAAGAAGTGCAGACCGCTCCTGCGGAATATACCTCACAGATCACGGAATACAGCTATTCTTCCGATTTCACGCGTGAGCTCGTCAGCAAATATAAGAACACCTCTTCCGCAGTCCCGCACGAACGGATTCTCTCCCTCTACTATCCGACGAAGGAAAAACCGGATCGCGTCACCGTGCAGTGGACGACGGAGTCCACAAGCTCCACACAGGAGCTTCTCTATACCTACAACGCCGACGGGATCAAGCTCAAAGAGGAACAGAAGACAGAGATACAGAGCGCAAACGGTGCTCTGATCGGCGAGACGAATTGGTCGACGGAGTACGAGGTCGGCGAGACCCTCGGTAAAGTAGTCAAGGAGACCACCTATTACAACGGAGAACTCTCCTCAAGCGTCACCTACGAGCACGACGAGTACGGCAACTGGAAGTCGCAGGACAGACGCGACAGCTACGGCGCGCTCTCTCGCCACGCGGACTACGTCTATGAAGAGATCGAAGTCGAACCGAAGACGGAACAATAAGATGAAACAAGCCTTTTTCTTGCGATCGCTCGTCTTTGTTCTGGCGCTTTTCGTCTTCATGATGCCCTTTGCTTCTTCCTGTGAAAAGCAGGGCGTGACGCAGGAAGAGACGCCGCCCGACGCGCTTTCGGGCGTCATTGACGCCACCCCCGTCGGCCCGACGGAGCTTGGCAATCCCTACGTTTCTTACAAACCGTTTGAAGCCTACCCGATGGCCAAATGCATCTGGGAACTTTACGAGTACGAGGGGAAGCTCTACCTCGGCTGCGGCGACGGAAACAACAACACGAGCCCCACGCCGATCTACAGCTACGACCCGAACGCCGACGCATATGCGAGTTTTGACTTCACGGGTGAGGTGACGGAGGAGTGGGTGGACCGCTTCTTTGTGTTGGACGGTACGCTCGGCGTGCTCGGCGCCGATCCCGCCGTCGGCACTTACGGTTGGGACGAGGGCACGTATTACACGCTCGGCGAGGCCGGCTGGGACGTGCACGTCTTTCACTCGGGAACGCATACCTACGACTTCGTCGAGTACGAGGGCGCGCATTTCATCGCAAAACAGACGCTGTATGACGGAGAGCCCGTCATCCGCTCCGCCGACGGCGGAGAGACGTGGGAAAACGTGGCGATGATCAAGGATGGCGTGCGGCAGATCTGGGAAGAGGGCTCTTACATTCGCGGCGAAAAGTTTCTCACCTTAAACGGGAAGCTCTACCTGTATTTTTACAATACGGGAAAAGAGCTCGGGTACAAGCATTTTGTCTACGAGTACAAAGACGGCGCGTTTCATCAACTGCCGTACACCTGGTCGCAGAATTTGGACATTCGAAGTCAGATGCCGAACGCCGCAAGCTCGCGCCTGGAGAACGCCGTGGAGTTTGGCGGCAAGGTCTATCTCGTGACGGGTCACCTGATGGCGACCGATGATCTGTCGACGATCGGGCGCGTCGCGCTTCCCGAGGCTTGCCGCGTGCAGGATATCTGCGTCACAGACGACACCCTTTACGTGATGGCCTCGACACAAAAAGAGCTTTCAAGCTTTGAAACGGCGGTCTTCGCCACCACCGATGGGGAAACCTTTGAATGTGCCGCGCGCTTTTCTTACCCGATTCCGTGCTACAGCTTTTTGCCGTATGGCGACAAGCTTTACTTCGGCACCGGATCCTCCGCCCTGACCGAAACGAGTGCTGCCGACCACGAAAAACTCGGAATGCTCCTGTCCTACCCGAATCTATTCAAAACGGAATAACTTCTAAAGGAGATTTGTGATGAAAAAACGGGTGTTATCTCTGATCCTCGCGCTCGTGTTCGCCTTGACGCTCGTTTCCTGTACCTCTGCACCGACGGAGGAGGGCGGTGAGGTTCCGACCCCCGATGTGCAGGAAAAGGAGGAGAGTGAAGCGGAAGACCTCGTTGAAGTGTGGGTCTACGTTCGGCAGACGAATCCGAAGGGCAACGTAACGACCGTCACCTACAACGACTTCGGACAGCCCGAACAAAAGAAGCAGAACGATCCCTACGGCGCGTTGGTCGGGACAGAAACTTGGGAGTACGACGAAAACGGGTGGAATACCCGTTACGTTTTGACGACGTCCACATATCCGGACGGGCAGGTGACGGAGTACAAGTATTCCAACGAGGGGAATTTGATTGAGTCTGCCGCGGGTGAGTCGGTCAAAAAGTATTCCTACGACGAAAAAGGGCGTCTGGTAGAAGAAACGCAGTCCCTGCACGACGACCGAACCGTCGTTTCCTACAGTGAAAACAACACCTACGCCGCCGGTTCCACTGTGCGCGTTCGCAAGCAGTATAAACGGGACGGTGCAGTTTGGTGGATCGAGACTGCGAATTTGGATGCCAACGACCGCCTCGTCTCTCGCAAAACCGAGGATCTGGATCGGCAGACGGTGACCGAAGAGACCTTTGAGTACACTTACGACGCAGAAGAGCGCATCGTGGAACAGATCTCCCGATTTGCGGACGGCACACAAAACTTCAAGACCGTCTACACCTATACCGAAGAGGGCCTTTTGCGAAGGCGCTTTACCACCTACGCCAACGGCCATACGAATTCTGCCACTTACACCTACGACGAAAACGGAAACTGCACGGAATCGATCCTCTACAACGGAAACACCGAGTCGCGATATACGTGGGTCTGGGAGAAGATCAGTGTCCCCACGGCGTGGGCGGAACAGATCCAACAGCCCGCGTGGGCGCCCGTCCTCCCGTAAGGTAAAAACAAAGAAAAAGCCGCACAACGTGCGGCTTTTTGTTGTTTGTCGTGATAGCTCGGAACTTTTTGGAGCGTCTGTGTCCGAACACGGCCTTCGTGCCGAAAACGGACGTTCAGCGGTTTGTCGGGAAGCCTTCTTTTGCCGCTGTTTCGTATTCGCAAAACACTTTTTCGATTGCGGAAAGTTCGCTCGGCTTATTCTTGTCAAGCCAGGCCTTGCGGTAGCGGCCGAGCCATTCGTGCGTGTCGGTTACGCGCTCAAAGGAGTGCCCGAACAGCTTGGCGTTTGCTTCCGCCATCACCAGAAGCGCCTCAAGAGTCAGCAGCATTTCTTCTTTTATGGCGGGGAGAAGCTTCTCGTCTGCCTCGAGCGTTTCCCGAAGGGCAAGGCAGTCGTGCTGTACCTGACCGATCTCGCAGAACAGACAGTCTTTGAGCGTTTCCTCTTTCAGGTAGCGCAGACGGAAGAAATTCGTGCAAAAGCGGTTCCAGGAGACGAGGTTGTGGATGCGGCTGAGCTCCAGTGCACAGTCAAAGCCGTTTTCGCTTCGGTAGAGCAGGGCATTGACGCGCCCGTGAAAGTCTTCTCCGATCTCTGACGTTGCCGCCCAGGATTTTTCTGCGCCGAGCACCAGCCCGTACAGGGAAAGCTCCAGGGAGCAGGGGTTTCCGTAATCGCCCCAGTTTGTGTTCAAAACGCCGACGGCGCCGTGACGGAAGCCATATTCCGCCATCTTCGAGATATTCTCCTCCGAGCAATGGATGTTCTCGCAAAAGCGGCTCCAGGTAGAGGTTCCCGGACAGACGATCTGTCTGCGCCCCAGACGGGCAAAGGAGGCGACTTTTTCCTCCGGCGCGTTTGCAGAGTATTCCCAGTTTAAAAAACAGGTGTCTTCGGGAAGAGTGTGGATCGTTTCGGGATGCTCCTGCAGAATATCCGCCCACATCATGGCTTTTTTGCCCTTTTGATTGACGTGAGATACGATCTGACCGACGAAATCCGCGTACAGTTTCCCGACGTCTTCGCCGCCCTTCTCGTAGTTCTTCAGATCAAAGGTCTCGTCACAGCAGATGTTGAAGTATTCACTGTCAAACAGAGGCTCGTATTGATCGATGAGTGATTGGATCAGCTTGATGCTCTCCGGATTTTTTGGGTCGATGGTGTGATGCGCCATCCGCTCGTGCCAGAAGTGCGGATGCTTCTCGTAATCCTTCAGGACGCGAAGATGCTGATACTGCGGTTGCTCAAGCAGTTCGTATAAGTGACCGAAGGTGGAAAGCGAGGGCTCAAAGGAGATGAAATTCTCCTTGCAATACGCGCCGATCTCCAAAATTTCCTCGCGGGTAAAGCAGCCGGTCTGTTTTGTGACAGACGCATATTCCCGGAAGTCAAAGGTGTGCTCAACGTACAGCTGAAGCGCGTTCATCTTGAAATATGCCATACGGTCGATCAGCTCTTTGACGGTCTGGACCGTCGGGACTTTTCCGCGCGTTACGTCGTGGTAAAAACCGCGGTAGGAAAAATCCGGTTTGTCGCTGATCTCAAGCAGCGGGATCGAAGGGGCGTTTGCGAGTTGCCGAAGTGTCTGGACGGCGTAAAAGGCTCCCGCCGGACCCTCCGCGCAGATTTTGACGAGATCCGCCTGCACCGAGAGCGAATATTCCTCGCCGGAGCCTTCCCCCACGAACAGCTCGATCTTCGTGCCGTGAGGATCGTGCGGCAGGGCGCAGAGTGCTTTTTGTACTCGCTCGTCACCGCGGAAGCAGTGCCAAAAACCGCGGACGGAGAGCGTTCCGCCCGTCAGATGCATGTTTTTGACGCTCGGTATCAGTTGGATCATAAAACCTCGCTTGTGTGTGTTTTTCGGCGGACTGCCTGTCAGGAAGTTTTTTTCCACCAGGTCAGCGGATGCCGCCAGGTCTCCGTGGTGGTCTTGGAGAGCCAATAGCCTTCCATCACCTGGATGATGCCGAGCTTCTGTGCGTCGGCAAAGAGCGCGGCTCCCAGCTCGTTTCGGGCGGGGACGTATTCCTGCGTACCGAAGGTCTCCTCCATGTAATGGTAGCAGACCAGTTCGTAATAGCGGATCTGTATGCGCGCCTTTTTCAGGTGCAAAAGCTGTTCTTCGTCTTGTCCCTGCGCCTCAGCTTCGTCAAAGCAGGCTTGCAGTTTGCGAAGGAAGGTCATATCCAGTTTTTTGTTGCCGTTTTCATCTTCGATGACGTCGGCGGTCAGGTAATCTTTTGCTGCGTGCGCGTAAATGGTGTAATGTGTCTCACTCGTTTTTTCGTCCACGAGTTCCATGTAGCGCATCAGCGGCGCGGCGGTGCCCGTTCCGTAATAGCCCTCGCAGAACTGGCGCAGATGGGTGAAAAATTCCTCGTCGCCCATCTTGGGATTCCAGATCAGCTTTGCGGACAGATAGGCGCGCAGTTCGGAAAAGCCACCGCTTCCGGTGTCGTCGCCCTGCACAAACATTCCCGTCACGCCAAGCTCGGAATAGATGCGCAGATTCTCGCGCAGATGCGAGAAATTGACGTTCGGGGACCAGTATTCGCTGAAGAAGGCGTCGTATTCCCAAACGTGAAGGTTGTCGGTGAGAAGCGCGCTCCAGTCGGAGAGATTTTTGCGCATTTCCTCCGCGAGTCCCTGATCGTTTTGACAGCTCATCACGCCGTGACGGAAGCAGGCGCGCAGAGGTGCGACGCGCACGACGACGTTGTTCGGAATGGTAAGCCCCGTGGGAGCCTGACGGGAGAAGGTATAGGAGAGGGTGTCAAAGTTGACGCGCGGATATTCGCCCCCAAGCTCTTCGGCAATGCGAGAGACAAAATTGATCCAAAGCGCACTTTCCGCCCCGCCGTGCTCTGCCACAAAGGCGCGGCATTTTTCGCATTGGCACATGGAGTTCTTGTCGCCGTCGTTTTGCGAGATGGACACAAGCTCCGCATCGGGACTTGCCTCCAGCCATTTGCGGACGTTTTTGAGTACGGTCTGATAGACGCCCTCGTCCATCAGACAGGGTTGAATGTCCCAATAGCCTCTGGGCCCCTTTTCCATTTCGGCAAGCTGAGCGATGGTGTGCACGAACCAGCCGGCGTATCCCACGCCGCCGCCGACGAACGGCGTTTTGTGGTAACGCTCACTGCCCAAGGACTGCTGGCCGTTGATGCGCATTTTCACCATCCATTTCGGGTCGGAGCTGCCTGCGCCGTTGAGGTCGCGGAAGGAAAAGCCGGGGGAAGAGATTTTGAAAAGATCTTCGGGAAGAGAGAGCTCGTCACACTCGGGGACGGATTCATAGTCGGGCGTCCAGTAGCGCACGCCGCAGACCTCTTCCAAAAAGGCGTAGACCGAGTAGAACACGCCGCGCGCGCCCACGCCTGTCAGGACAAGCTTTTTGCCGTCAACTTTGTAAAGATAGGTTTCTTCCTTGTGTTCGGAAAGGTCGACGTTGCTTTCCTTGCGGCAGGTCGCGCCGAGCAGGATCTCCTCCGCTCTCTCCGGCTCGCTGTCAGATGCGATCGGGAGAAGACAGCCCGTGATTCGTTCCAGGTAATCAGAAAGCTCCCGCGCCATTTTTTTCGTATCTTCATCCGCTGTGGCGGAAAGAACGATGCGGTAGTCGCTTTGTTTGTTTTGCGTTAAGAGTAGCATCTCATTCTCCTTTTTTGACTGTTTTGATTGTTTTACCACCAGAATTCTTTGTTCCACATCAAAGGATGCCGCCAGGTTTCCGTGGTGGTTTGGGAAAGGGGGAGACCCTCTCTCAATTCACGGATCCCGACCTCTTTTGCATTGGAGTACAGACGGTCGCCGAGGTCGTTTCGGGCGGCAATGTAATACTTGCTGTCGAAGGCCTCTTCCATGTAGTGGTAACAGAGCAGTTCATAATACTGGATCTGCAGACGCGCTTTTTTCAGGTGGAGAAGCTGTTCTTCGTCCTTGACTTGTTTTTCCGCCTCGTCAAAGCAGGCGCGAAGCTCAAGGAGAAAGGACATGTCCAGCATTTTCGTTCCGCTTGCGCTCTCAGTGACGTCGACCGGCAGGTATTCGTCTGCCGTGTGCGCGTAAATGGTATAGTGGGTGTCTTTCGTTTTTTCGTCCACGAGCTCCATGTAGCGCATCAGCGGCACTGCGGTGCCCGTTCCGTAATAGCCCTCGCAGAAATCTTTCACCAGAGACGAGAAGGTCTCGTCGTCCATGGTAGGATCCCAGAGAAGCTTCGCGTTCAGATACGCACGCAGTTCGGAAAAACCGTTGTTTGCGCCGGAGTCACCCTGAATGAACATCCCGGACACTCCGAGATCGGCGTACAGTTTGAGGTTCTCGCGCAGACGGGAGTAATTGACGTTCGGCGACCAGTATTCGTTGAAGAACGCGTCGTATTCCCAGACGTGAAAGTTGTCGGTGAGAAGCTCGCCCCATGCGGCAAGGGATTCCTTCAGCTCTTCTGCTTGAGGGTCTTTTTGCGTACAGCTCATCAGCCCGTGGCGGTAGCAGGAACGCAGGGGAGCAATGCGCACGACGACGTTGTTCGGGACGGTGAGCCCCGTCGGTGCCTTGCGCGTAAACGTGTAGGAAAGCGTGTCAAATCGAACGTGGGGGTATTCGTCCCCAAGCTCTTCGGCAATGCGGGAGACAAAGTCGATCCACAAGGCACTCTCCGCCCCGCCGTGCTCTGCCACGAAGGCGCGGCATTTTTCGCATTGACACATGGAGTTTTTGTCGCCGTCGTTTTGCGAGATGGACACAAGAGAGGCGTCCGGATTTTCCTGAAGCCACTTGCGCACGTTTTTGAGCACGGTCTGATAGACGCCCTCGTCCATCAGACAGGGCTGAATGTCCCAAAAACCGTTTTCACCCTCTTCCATTTCGGCAAGAGAGGCAATGGTATGGACCCACCAGCCGGCGTATCCCACGCCGCCGCCGACGAACGGCGTTTTGTGGAAACGCTCACTGCCGAGCGACTGCCGGCCGTTGAGTCGCATCTTCACCATCCATTTCGGGTCGGAGCTGCCTGCGCTGTTGAGGTCGCGCATGGAAAAGAGCGGAGAAGAGGTGACGTCAAACGGTCCCTCGACGCAAAGCGTGCTTTGCTCGGGGACGGATTCGTAGTCGGGCGTCCAGTAGCGTACGCCGCAGACCTCCTCCAAAAAGGCGTAGACCGCGTAGGCGACCCCGCGCGTACCGACGCCGGTCAGCAGGATCGACCGATCGATGCTCTGATAGCAAAAGGTGTCCGATTTGTTCGATTCATAGTCAAAACGGTCTGCTGTACGGTTGGTTTTCCCGATGAGGATCTCGTGGGCGCCCTCGGGGGAGCTGTCTCGTTCGATCGGCAGTGTAACGCCGGTGATCGAGGTGAAGTAGTCCACAAACTCCTGTGCGATTTCGATGAGTTCCTCATCCGCTTCGGCGGAAAGGATCACGCGATAATCACTTGCCCCTTCCTCGGCGAGGACGAGGGAGATTTTCGGCTGTTTTTCGGGGGAGGCTTGCGTGCAAGAAACGAGCGGGAAGACAAAAAGGGCGGCGACGAGCAAGACACAAATCATCGGCAACCGAATTTGCCGACGGAAAGACAAACATGAATTTTGCGACATTTCTTTCTCCGATTCTGTTGAAATTGGTTTTTCTGTATTTTCACCCCATTCTACCTTACAAGCATCGAAAAATCAAGGAAAAAACGAAAAAAAGAAAGCCGTTTTTTTTCACGGCTCCCGTTCTCCCTTTTTTTGATAAAAAGACTTGCCACAAAACGCTTTTTTTGCTATACTAAAAAAACAGAAAAGTGCTTTGGCACGTTTTTTCGACGACCGAAACTTTTACTTTTATCGAGGTGATATTTTTGAAAACCGCTCTTTTGCTGCTGCTTGCCTTTCTGATGCTCGCTTTGCCCTTCTGTATGATCGGCTGCAACAACGGGGAGGCTACCCCGCCGGAGAATGAGGGGTCTCCGACGCCGACACCGTCTCCCGAAGACACCGCGCCGCCCAAGGCGTTTGAGACCGTCAGTCCGGTCGACTGTTCCGACACCGTGAAGATCCTGACGATCGGCAACAGTTTTTCCGGGGATGCTCTTCGATTCCTCTACGACATTTTCAAGGCGGAGGAGGGAAAGGACGTCCTGCTGAGTTATCTCTACATTGATTCGGCGACGCTGGAAAACCACGCAAAACAGATTGCGAATGACGCCGCCGTCTACCGCTGGCATCTCTACGACGAAAACGGGCACAGCACCATGGAAGGGAAGCGCTTTTCAGAAGCGATCGCCTATTGCGACTGGGATCTCATCGTCGTCCACCAGTTCAGCGGGCTCTCCGGAGTGGGAACCTCTTTTTCGCCGTATCTGGAGAATATCATCGCTGCAGCGAAGGAGAATTCCTCCAACGAGAACGTGAAATTCGCTTGGCAAATGACTTGGGCATATCAGGCAAATTCCTCTCACGCCTCCTTTGCCGACTACGCAAACAATCAAATGCTGATGTACGAACGCATCACGCAGGCGGTGGTAGAGACCGTTTGCGAGAACCCCGATATTTCGTTTGTTTTCCCCGCAGGGACAGCCGTGCAAAACGCGCGCACCTCTTATATGGGTGATACGCTGACGAAGGACGGCCACCATCTGAGCCCCTTCGGAAAATATCTGGTCGGCTACACGTGGTATGCCTCTCTGACGGGCAAGACCATTGAGATGCCCAAATTTGTCCCCGTGAAAAGCATGCTTGCCGAGGATGAACTGGAGTGTATGCGCCACCGCGGACAGATCCGTGACGACAGCGAAGAGCTGTTCGGCGCAGATGATCTGGAGGTTTTGGTCCAAGCGGCCAACGCCGCCGTCAAGACGCCGGACGCCGTTACGTCCGTCGAAGTGGAGGAAATACCGATGAAAATTGCCGGTCGCAACCTGGACGTCAACAATGACGGGTTCATTAAGATCCTCGCCATCGGAAACAGCTTTTCCAGAAACGCGTTCTCCTGCCTGCATCAGATCATGACGGCGCACGGCGAGAAGAACATCATTATGGGCAACCTGCACACCGACAGCGGCAGCCTGGAGCGCGCCGCACTCTGTGCCGAGGGGAAGGCGACCTATCAGATCTTCTATAAATGGGACACCTCCTCGAAGTCTTATCAGTATCCGAATTACAGCCTCGAAACCGCCTTGAAAGAAGAGGACTGGGACATCATCTCTCTGCAGCAGGTCAGCGGCTTCTCCGGACAGCCGGATTCGTACCATCCGCACCTGGAAAAGCTCGTGCAATTCGTGGAAGAGAATCGCACGGTGAAAGACGGACTGACCGTCTGGCATATGACCTGGTCGTACCAGCAAAACGCCAACCACGATAAATTCTCCCTCTACAATTCCGATCAAATGACGATGTACAACGCCATTTGCTCCACCACGCAGTCCGAGATTCTCACAAACGACGCCTTTGACCTCGTCGTTCCGTCGGGAACTGCCATCCAGAATATGCGCACCTCCTCCATTGGCGACACCTTGACCGCTGACGGGTATCACTTGAATGCAAAAGCCTGCGTCATTGCCGGTTATGCGTACTACGTGACACTCAAGGGTGAGCCGGTGGACAGCATCCATTATCATCCCGCCTCCTACGAGTTCAGCGAGGAATACCTCGGTGCCATGAAAGACGCGGTCAATGCCACGTTGGAAAAGCCCTTCGAGGTCACCCAGATCCAAAAGTGAGAAGCACCAAACAACAAAAAAGCCGCACAACGTGCGGCTTTTTTGTTTGGCTGTTTGATCATGCTTGAGGACAAAATTTCGAGCTTGTTGTCAGCAACAAAACACCCAAAGACATAAGGTCTGTAGGTGTTTTGTTTGGGAACTAACCCTAATTTTAATACAAATGCACCCCCTTTTGAGGTTAGGGGGTGCAAATAAGTTACTGCAAATAATTGGGCGCACGATAAAACTTCACTTTATCATATTTGTAATCTTCTTGTAGTACGATAGCCACATCATCTGCATTCTCGATATAGCGACCTTCCTCGAGGACTTTCCACTGCTTCGAATTCAGATCATATTCTTTAATGGATATCCATAACCCGCTCTGCGATTCCGACCGACAACAAGCGCGTTTAAATTCATTGTGGTCGAAAACAAGAAATTCTGTGCCAAACTCTATATCGGCAAATTTCTTGTTTGTTACATAATCCATCAAGGCGGGGTATTTCCATATCATCGGTATTATTATAATCAGTGCAAAAACTAAAGTTGAGATGCCGGAAATGATAATAATTGCTAGTGGTAGCATGGCTATTGACCAATCATCGTGAGTATACTCTGAAAATTCTTTATCACCCAACAAACCATCTGTAGCATAGAAAGCGATAAG
>JAFQUW010000019.1 GCA_017408325.1 Clostridia bacterium
AGGTGCCGTCGGTCAATGCATTGCCGCAGAGATCGTGATCAACGCCAAAAGCGACGCTAAACTGCGTCCGATCGCCGAGCGCATGTTCGAACGTTTCGAACGCCTCGTGGGTGTGGGTGTCAACTTCAACACCAAAAACACCAACGTCATCCGCGGACAAAAAAGCACCGTGCTCTGCGGAGACCCGACGCTCCGTCAAACACTGTGCGGAAAGTCGTTTTCCCACGGACCCGCATCCTTTTTCCAGGTCAACACCGAGGCGACCGAACTTCTCTTCGGCGAGGCGCGACGATTGCTCGACCCCAAAGAAGGCGAAGACATCTGCGACCTCTACTGCGGCGTAGGTGCCGTCGGTCAATGCATTGCCGCAGGCAGTCGCCTGCACGGTGCGGACGTGGTGCGCGAGGCAATCTCCTTTGCCGAGAAAAACGCCGCGCAAAACGGCATCGACGCCTCTTACGTTGCGATGGACGCCGCCGAATATTTTGCCGCCTCCGGTGTCTTTGACGCCGTGCTCGTTGATCCGCCGCGCGGCGGAATGAGCGAAGAAATGGTGCGCCTTCTGCTCTCCAAACAGCCAAAAAAGATCCTCTACATTTCCTGCAATCCCCAGACCCTTTGCCGCGATCTCGTCGCGCTGACCGAAAAGGTCTACGAAACCGACGGGATCACGCCCGTCGATCTCTTCCCCAAGACCGGACACGTGGAAAGCGTTTGTCTGTTGACGAAAAAATGAGCGCGCCATCTACGGTTTCCTCCAAATTCAAACGCACAAAGTTCATCCGGACGTCCGTTTGATTTTTTTGTCAAAAAACTATTGACAATGAAAAAAATCGGGTGTATAATGCGCTCAAACCAAAAATCCAAACAGGAGGACAGCTTAAAAAATGAAACGCTTTTTCAGCTATTTTTATTTTTTTATCAAGGGCTGTCTGCCTGCTTCTCCTTCCAAAGCCTAACGCCGACGAAGGAACGAACCAAGAAGACAGTCCGCATTCGCATTGCTCAAACAGAGCAAACGAAATGCGGATTTTTTATTTCAAAAGAAACAGAGGTGTCCGTCATGCAAATGAACTTCCACAGAAAGCTTCCGATCCCCCAAGAGGTCAAGCGCGAATTCAATCTCACAGACGAGATGCGCCAAACGAAAGCCGCACGCGACAAAGAGATCCAGGCGGTCTTTTCCGGCGAGAGCGACAAATTCATCCTCGTCATCGGCCCCTGCTCGGCAGATCACAGCGAACCGGTGCTTGAGTACATCTCCCGTCTCAAACGCATCGAGGAACAGGTGGGCGACAAGATCATCCTCATTCCGCGCATCTACACGAACAAGCCGCGCACGACGGGTCAGGGTTATAAAGGCATGTTGCATCAGCCCGACCCCGAGGCAAAGCCCGATCTCTACCGCGGCATCATCGCCATCCGCAAACTGCATCTGGACGCGCTCAAGGACTACGGATTCTCCTGCGCGGACGAGATGCTCTACCCCGAAAACTACCGCTATCTCTCCGATCTGCTCTCCTACGTTGCCATCGGTGCGCGCAGTGTGGAAAACCAGCAGCACTGTCTCACCGCAAGCGGTGTCGAGGCCCCCGTCGGCATGAAGAATCCCACGGGCGGCGACCTGTCCGTGATGATGAACTCCATCGTTGCCGCGCAGTCCAGCCACACCTTCCTCTACCGCGGCTGGGAAGTGACGACCGAGGGCAATCCCTACGCACACGCCATCCTGCGCGGCTACCTCGATTACGCCGGCAAGAGCGTCTCCAACTACCACTACGAGGATCTGCTTCGCGTCGAAGAGCTCTACGAAAAATCGGGGCTCGTCAATCCCGCAGTCATCGTGGACACCAACCACAACAACTCCGGCAAGCAGTACCTCGAACAGATCCGCATCGCAAAGGACATCGTCCACAGCCGCGGGCAAAACGACAACATCCGCCGTCTCGTCAAGGGACTGATGATCGAAAGCTACCTTGAGGACGGAGCACAGAAGCCCGAAGAGCACGTCTTCGGCAAATCCATCACCGACCCCTGTCTCGGTTGGGAGAAGACCGAAAAACTCATTCTCGAGATCGCAGACAAACTGTAAGAAAGGCAAAAAAATGATCGTTGACGTCACCAAACGCATCCTCATTGTCGGCCTCGGCCTCATCGGCGGCAGCTACGCCGCGGGTCTCAAGCGCTTCGGCTTTCACGTAAGTGCCATCGACCGCGACCAAACCTCTATCGACTACGCCTTACAAGAAGGCATCATCGACGAGGGTGCGTGTGAGGTGGACGAAGAGACGGTGCGCCGCGCGGATCTGGTCATTTTTGCCATTTACCCCGAGGCCTTTGTGGAGTGGATCAAAGAATACGGACACCTCTTTTCCGAAGGGACGCTTCTCACCGACGTCACGGGCGTCAAGAGCCCCATTGTCAGCGAGATCCAAGAACTGCTCGGAGAGGGTGTCGAATTCGTCGCGGCACACCCGATGGCAGGACGCGAAGTATCGGGCGTTCAAAACAGTTCGCCCTCCCTCTTTTTCGGCGCAAAC
>JAFQUW010000020.1 GCA_017408325.1 Clostridia bacterium
GAGCTTCGTCAAGGAGCTTCTCGCCATCATTCTCGACAAGCGTCCCGCTTCCGTCGAAGAGCTGATGACCCTTCCCTTCTCCGGCGATATGAACGTCGAAGCTGCTCTCAAGGACAAGATCTTCTCCATCGGCGAGAACATCTCCATCCGCCGCTTCGTCATCGTCGAAGGTGCGACCAGCTACTACATCCACGGCAAGGGCTCCATCGGCGTCGTCGTCAAGATGGCCGATCCCCAGTCCGACAATCCGCTCTTCGCGGAAGCCGCAAAGAACCTGGCCCTCCAGATCGCCGCAATGAACCCCGCCTACCTCAACGCCGAGAGCGTCCCCGCCGACGTTCTGCAGAGCGAGAAGGACATCGTCATGGCTCAGATGGCCGAGGACGAAAAGGCCAAGGGCAAGCCCCAGGCGATCCTCGACAAGATGGCCGAAGGCAAGCTGAAGAAGTTCTTCACCGCCAACTGCCTCGTCGATCAGGAATACGTCAAGGAAGACAAGCTGACCGTCTCCCAGTACCTCGCTTCCGTCGCCAAGGAAATCGCCTCTCCCGTCGCCTGCGAATCCTTTGTCCGCTTTGAGCGCGGCGAAGGCATCGAAAAGAAGGAAGAGGACTATGCCGCCGAGGTCGCAAAGCTTGCCGGCACCGCGAAATAAGACTCATTCGTCATTTAGAGACGCTGCACAAATGCAGCGTCTCTTTTTTGTTTGTTTTGCCCCCAAAAAACGATGCCGATTTTAACGCCGAAGACTCGGTTGCTCGGCATTTCGGGGAATTTATGAAACGGACATTTTTCTTTCCCGTTTTTTCGCGATTTTGCTCTTTACAAAACCGAAAAAAAACAGTACAATATATAATAAGAAAATTTTAACATCAAGTGAGGTAGGATTATGCAAACGCCCAAGTACAAACGCGTGCTTTTGAAACTCTCCGGCGAAGCCCTCGCTCAGGGTCTTCCCGCAGGGGACAAAGCCATCATCAACTACGACTTCGTCAACACCGTCTGCGACCGCATCAAGACCTGCGTGGATATGGGCGTTCAGGTCTCCATTGTCGTCGGCGCCGGCAACATCTGGCGCGGCAAGCTCGGTCAAGGCTTCGAGCGCACCCGCAGTGATCACATGGGCATGCTCGCCACGGCGATCAACTGTCTGGCCATTCAGGACGTCCTGGAGCACAAGGGGCTGGACACCCGCGTGATGACCGCCGTTGAGATGAAGCAGTTCGCAGAGCCCTACATCCGCAACCGTGCCGTGCACCACCTTGAAAAAGGGCGCGTCGTCATCTTCGGCTGCGGCATCGGAAACCCCTACTTCTCCACTGACACCGCCGCCGTCCTCCGCGCCGCGGAGATCGACGCGGACATCGTCCTCCTGGCGAAAAACGTCGACGCAGTCTACACCGCCGACCCCAAGAAGGATCCCAACGCCAAGCGTCTGGAGTACATCGAATACATGGAGATCCTCACGAAGAAACTCGGCGTCATGGACTCCACCGCCACGAGCTTCTCGATGGAAAACGACATTCCGATCCTCGTCTTCGGCTTAAACGATCCCGACAACATCGTCCGTGCCGCCTGCGGTGAGCAGATCGGTACCATCGTCGAAGCCGAGCACATCCTCATGCAGGACAAATAAATCCCATCCTCACACATATAGTTTAACGCGAAGAAAGGAAACAATCATGGCCTACTCCATCAAAGATTACGAAACGAAAATGCAAAAGAGCGTCGACAGCGTCGAACGTGAATTTGCAAACGTCCGCGCCGGCCGCGCGAATCCTTCCTTGCTCGACCGCGTGCAGGTCGACTACTACGGAACCCCCACCCCCATCAACCAAATGGCGCAGGTGACCGTTCCGGAAGCCCGCTCGATCCTCATCACTCCCTGGGACTCCAAGCTGCTGCGTGACATCGAGCAGGCGATCCAGAAGAGCGACCTCGGCATCAACCCTCAGAACGACGGAAAGTGTCTCCGACTCGTTTTCCCCCAGCCCACCGAAGAGCGCCGCAAGGAGCTGGTGAAAGAGGTGCGCAAGATGGGCGAAGACGGTAAGGTCGCTGTTCGCAACATTCGCCGTGATGCCATTGAAAAGTTCAAGGCCATGGAGAAAAAGAGCGAAATCACCGAGGACGATCTGAAGAGTCTTACCAACGACATCCAGAAGGTGACCGATGCTGAGATCAAGGCTATCGATGAGATCGTGAAGGAAAAAGAAGCCGAGGTCATGGGCGTATAAGCTATGGCTGATAAAAAGGCAACCGTGCGCCATATCGGCATTATTATGGACGGCAACGGCCGCTGGGCAAAACAGCATCAGCTGCCGCGTGCCGCCGGGCACGCAAGGGGTGCAGAGGTTTTCCGCACCATCACGCGCCACTGTGAAAAGCTGGGTATTGAAGCGCTCACGGTGTATGCGTTTTCCACAGAAAACTGGTCGCGTTCCGCTGAAGAGGTGGATGCGATCATGGATTTGCTGCGCCGTTATCTGAAAGATGCTTTCGGCTTCAAGGGCGAAAGCATCCGCGTTCGCTTTATCGGCCGCCGCGACAGATTGGCTGCAGACCTGTTGGAGAATATGCAGAAGATCGAGCAGAGCTCGGCGCAAAACACGGGGCTTACGCTCAATGTAGCGCTGGACTACGGCGGAAGAGACGAGATCGTGCATGCCGCCCGTGCGCTTGCCGAGCGTGCTGCCGC
>JAFQUW010000021.1 GCA_017408325.1 Clostridia bacterium
CTCGACTCAAACGCCCCCCGAGACGCACACACACGTCTGGAAGATGAGCTCCTCGACGAAGGCCACCTGCACGAAAGACGGCGTCACGATCTACGTCTGCTCCTGCTCGGCAAAAAAGACCGAAACGCAGGGAAAGCTCGGCCACTCGATGGGCAGCTGGAAGACCGTGCGCGAGGCAACGACCGCGAAAGAGGGCCAAAAAGAGCGTTCCTGTTCGCGTTGCTCCCACAAGGAGACCGCCTCGATTCCCAAGGTCTCCGTCAGCGTCCCCGCTGACTGTCGGGAGGTCTTAAACCTCGTCAACGCCGAGCGCAAGAAAAAGGGCCTCGCTCCGCTCTCCTACTACAGCGCGGGACAAGCGGCGGCCAACCTGCGTGCCGAGGAATGTAAGACCCTCTTTGACCACACCCGTCCCGACGGACGCGACTGCTTCTCCGTCTTCGACGACCTCGGTCTTTCCGACTTTATGTGCGGCGAAAACCTCGCCTCCGGTCAGAAGAGTGCCGCCGAAGTCGTCGGCGACTGGATGAACTCCGAAGGGCACCGCGCAAACATCCTGCGCGCGGAAACAAACGCCCTCGTCGTCGCACACGTCGGCAGCTGCTGGGTCCAACTCTTCGTCATTGTATAAACGAAAACCACCGCAAATGCGGTGGTTTTCGTTTGCTCGACAAAAATAAAAAACTGACCGCCCATAAGTCTTGGGCGGTCAGTTCTCCTTATATTCCAGAATGTCTTCCACGCGACACTTCAAGATGTCGCAGAGGTCGTCTAATGTCACGGTGCTGATTGGCTTATTATGCTTGAGCCGATCCAAAAGGCTTCGACTGATTCCGTATTGAACGATTAATTTGTATGTGGAAAGTCCGCGCGCACCAAGCGTGCGGTAAAACGGCTCGTAAGAAATCATATGTACCCCCTCCGCTTATAGGATAGTATATGCTCTCCCTATTGACAATGCTCGATATATAGAGTATAATTCTATCACTATCACCATCTTTGACTAAACATGAAAGGACGACAGATTATGCTTTGCGAAAAATGCAACACGCAAACCGAAGACGAAAAGACCCTTTGCGCCGCGTGCGAAGAACAGTCTTCCGCCGCTCAAACAACAACGAGTGAAACATCTCAAGCCGATGCTCCCGCCAGCGAACCCACTCGCAAGAAGAAAAGCCCGATCCTTCTCTTTATTCTCATCGGAATCGGAATCGTCCTGCTTGGTCTTTTGACCGTTTTTTTCTTTGTCCGCTCCGATGCAGTCAACTACACCTCCAAGTTGATCGATAATCTCGGCGAAGTGACGCTTGAAAGCCAGGAAAATATCGAAAAAGCACAAAACGCCTACAACAAGCTCGGTTTCTTTGAGAAACTGCAAGTCTTCAACGCCGGCGAACTGGACAACGCGAAGATCGCGCTCGACGAATGCAAAGTCGAAGAGGCGGAAGAGGCCATCACCGCCATCGGCACTGTTACGTTAAACTCTGAGGCCGCGATCAAAAAAGCAGACGAAACATACTCCGCGCTCGTCAAATCCCTGCAAAAACAGGTGGAAAACGCCGCTGATCTTGAAACGGCAAAGAAAACCTTCTTTGACCTGCAAGTCAAAAAAGTCGACGAAAAAATCGCCGCGATCGGCAAAGTGACGCTCGACAGCAAAAATGCGATCGACCTCGCCGCCGACGCCTACGACAAAGCGAGTGCCGAGGTTCAGGCCGCCGTCCAAAACGCAAACCTCCTAACCGAGGCAAAGGATACCTTCAAGACCCTGCGCGCAGAAAACGCCACCTCTCTCATCGACAAGATCGGAAAGGTCACGCTCCAAAAGAAATCTGCCGTCGAAAAGGCAGAGGAAGCCTACAAAGCACTGTCTGCGGATGAAAAGGCACTGGTGAAAAACGCCGACAAACTCACACAAGCCCGAAAGACACTCGACGAGCTTCAGAAAAAGAAGGACGAAGAAGCACTTGCCAAAGCCCTCTCTTCTCTGCAAAAAGACTACGACCAATATAAAGGAATCACTTTTTATAATTGCTCGACCCAGCCTGAATACATAAATTACAGAAGTTACATTCTCCCCTATATGGGTGTGCGAGACAGCGGCGCTCCTTGGTTGGTTGTGCGCTACCTGTACACCGGAGATAACTGGATCTTTTTCGACAAAATCACCTTCCTCGTCGACGGAGTTCGTTACACCAAAACCTTCTCCTACTCCGAAGTCAAGCGTGATAACGCTCATGGTGACGTTTGGGAATACTGCGACGAGCATTCCACGGATGCCGACGTCGCCATGCTCTGGGACATCATCGGATCCACAAACACGACCCTCCGCTTCAGCGGAAGCAGCGGAACCTACGAAATGACGATCGGCTACGAGGATAAGGTGGCAATGAAACAACTTTTGACCGCCTATGAACTGATGAAGAAATAAACCCGATCCACCGGGCGGCAGTCTCTGCCGCCCGGTGAACCATTCCGTTTGCCAAAGGACACAACTATGAAACACACACGAATAATTTGCCTTCTGCTTCTCTTTCTTTTGTTGCCGGCTCTCGTTGCCTGCCAAACCCCGGAAGAAGCCCTGCTTTCACAAGCAAAGGCGGCCATCGAAGACGGCGAATTTGAAACGGCGCACGAATTGCTCTCCGCACTGCCGGAGGAACCAGATGCACAAGACCTGTTGCGCCGCTTTGAATGGACCTGGGGCAGCGAATCCACCGTCTCGACCGACGGCAAGATCCTTGTCACGACCCACACCTACGGTTTGGACGGCTGTCTGAATGCCTCCGAATGCAAAAGCGAAGCCTGGCCCGAGGAGTA
>JAFQUW010000022.1 GCA_017408325.1 Clostridia bacterium
CGAAACCGAGCGCATATTTGATGACTTCCGCCATTCCGTTTGAAAACTCCTCTTTCGGGAGCGTTTTGAGGAATGCGGTGTCACAGAGAACGAGCGAGGGCTGGAAGAAGGTGCCGACGAGGTTTTTGCCGACGGGCAGGTTGACGGCGCACTTTCCGCCGACGGAGGAGTCGACCATGGAAAGAAGCGTTGTGGGGATCTGGATGCAGGAGATGCCGCGCAAAAACAATGCGGCACACAGGGCGGTCAGGTCGCCGATGACACCGCCGCCGAGGGCGATGAGTGCATCGGATTTCGAGAAAGCGTGCTCGGCGAGAAACCGCTGAACGTACCCGAGCATTTCAAGGCTCTTCGTCCCTTCGCCGAACGGGAGGACGATCGTTTCATAGGGAATGCCGCCTGCGTCGAGAACTTTGTGCAGAGCATTGAGATGCAAGGGCGCAACGTGCTCGTCCGTCACGATACATACGCGTGAATACGCGCGCGCACCGCACTCGTGCGAGATCAATTCGCCGAGGATGTTCTCACCGACGAGAACGTCGTAATCTTTGGAGGCATAAACGCGGATCGTCTGCATAAGACAGCCTTTCTGTAACAATCGAAGGATTTAGATGGTTTTTGGTTGTTTTTGTTTGCGGTGCTCCATGAGACGCACGGCGATCGGACGGTTGTAACGCTGAACTAAAATGAATTGAAAATCAAACAGCATCGCCGCGAGAGCCGTGAGAAAAAACGCGGGAAAACAGCCCCAGATAAACGAGAAAAGAAGACTGGTCAGGGAAATGGCCTCGTTGATCCAATGGTCGACTTCGGATTTTGCCATCGTGGTCGCCACTTCCTCCAGGGAGCGTGTCTTTAAGTCGAACGACGCGGGATCAAAGGTCAGGACCCGATCTTTCCACAGCCGCACGCGCAAGAGTTTGAATACCCTTGCTTCAAACGGCTTGCGGGCAAAAAAAGGATGGCGGTAATCAATTTTGATGCGTTTGGTGATTTCTCCGAACAGGATGCGAAGTCCGAAGTGGTAGAGGATCATAAAGGAGACGATCCCGCCCCACAGGATAACGTCGTGTGCCGAGATGCCCGTGTAGTAGAGAAAAAAGAATGCGCCGGAAAGCATCGCGGTCAGGGCGATCGTCGAATAGAAAAAGACGGCGGGGCCGGAGAGTTTTTGTTGTTTGTTCACGTTGAGATCTTCTCCTGCAGTCGTGGAAACAGTTTACAAACGGCGCGGCACAAAAGAAAACCGAACCATGCGCCGAGGGTGTTTAAAATGAGGTCGTCGACGTCTGTGTAACGAGGCAAAAAGAGTTGTGAGACTTCCATAAACAGAGAGGTCAGAAAACCGGCGAGAAGTACGGTCTTTGCCGACGGTTTCCATAGAAGCGAGAAGAAAAACCCGAGGGGGACGAAGACGGCGATGTTGCCGATGACGTTGATGAGAAGTGCCGAGAGGTTGCCGCGGGCAAGTTCGTCCGCCGTCTTTGCGATCACGGCAAAGGGGATGAGGTTCGTGTGATGTTCCCCGATAAAGAGAAAACGAAGATTTCCGTCGGTCCACTCAATCTTCGGCAACACCGCCTGCGAGAGAACACCGACGAGGGAGATCAGGAGCAACAGCAAGATCGCGTCGCGCGCGAGATTCGGACGTTTTTTTCGGATCAACGCCATGCTTCCCCGAACGAAGAGAAACGCGACGAGCATGATCGCTTGAAAGGGGAGCATATTCAACAAAAAAGACAGCACGGTATCCGTTTTTCATTCCCCCATTCGTCCGTTTTCAGAAAACAAGAAAATTTCTTCTTTATAGTATAGATGGAAAAAAGGGGATTGTCAACGACGGTCGAACAGTGCGCGCCGTTCGGTGGAGCGACGCATCATCTGTCGCATCCCGTCGACGTCGCTGTCTTTGAGCATCTGCTTGAGCCGATCAAACTCTGCGGAAAAGAGGTCCATCTGTGAAAGAAGTGCCTCTTTGTTTAGGAGGAAGAGTTCGCTCCACATGCGGTCGTTGATGCGTGCGATGCGCGTCAGGTCGCGGAAGGAGTCTCCCGTGAATCGTTCGAGGTCCTCTTTGTCGTTGCAGGTCATCAGGGTGATGGCGATGCAGTGCGTGAGTTGCGAGAGAAAACCGATCATCTCGTCGTGCTCTTCGGGGGTGAGGGTCGTGACGTTGGAAAAGCCCAGAAGCCGTCCAAGCTCCATGCAGGTGCGGATGGCTTCGGGGGTATTCCGCTCGGTGGGGGTAACGATATAGTTTGCCCCGATGAACATGCCCTCGTTGCTGTTCTCCACGCCTGACACCTCCCGTCCCGCCATGGGATGGGCGGCGATAAACTCCACGTCAGGGCGGAGCATATCCTGGATGCGGTACACCACGCTCCTCTTTACGCCCGTTACGTCGGTGATGAGGGCACCGCTCTTCAAAAGGTGCTGATTCTGCTCGATCCACTCGATGAACACGTGGGGATAGAGAGCAAACACGACGAGGTCAGCCTCCCCCACAAGGCGGGGATCCGGGGTCGTAGCCCCCTCGTCGATGATCCCCTCCCGCAGGGCATAGTCGATGGAGCTCTGCTCCAGGGCGATGGCACTTACGTGAAAGCCGAAGCGGCG
>JAFQUW010000002.1 GCA_017408325.1 Clostridia bacterium
ATCCGACAGTACATGCGACTTATCCGAAGATCTGCTAAAAAAATATGATATCGCTATCGCGCCATTGACAGTGACACTTGGTGAGCGCAGCGGACATGACGGCATTGAAATCACACCGGATAAGATTACTTCTGGAAGTAACTATAAGGCGTGGTGGATATGTCCTGATTGCGGTAGGGAGTGGGCTGCTGTAGTTGGTAGCAGAAGTAAAGGACACGGCTGCCCCGTTTGTTCAAAGAAGAAACGTGCTAAGTAACCCCACAACCACCCGGCACTATTCTACAGGCGATTTTGCAACTTTTTCTGCAACAAAAATTTTGATAAATGAAATAATGGGTGGAAAACCGGTGTCAAATTTGCTGTTTGGGATAAGATATAGGGCATAAATAAGCCAAAGAGGAACCCTGAAAAAGAATGGAAATAATACAAATTGGCTAACAAATGCCCGGAAACCCTTGGAAACAAAGGGCTTTCGGGCATTTTTTAAGAAAGACTCAGGAGGCGGAAAATGGCGTTGAAAGTGATCACGCAAAACGTGATGGTGGGGCAAAACAGCATCGGCGGCTCCTACGGGGAGCGCAGACCGCTTTTAAAGCGCGCTCTGTTCGGTGCCGACGTGATCGGGCTCCAGGAAGTGATGCCGCTTTGGAAAGAGGCGTTTGACGAGGATCTGGAGGGCTATGAACACACCCTTCTTTACCGAAGCAGAGAGCAGCTGGAAGCAACGCCGATCTATTGGAAAAGAGAACGCTTTGAGCGGCTTGAGGACGGACATTTCTGGTTGTCGGAGACGCCGCAGACGGAGTCCTACGGCTGGGGTGCCGCCTATCCGCGGATCTGCTCCTGGGTGCGTCTGTACGACCGCGAGGAGGCGTATGAGTTTGCGTTTATCAACACGCATCTCGACAACGTCAGTGCCGAGGCGCGCGTGCGAGGGATGGAAGAGATCCGCTCCTTTGTCCTTGAGCGCTTTTCCGGTCTGCCGGTGATCCTGACGGGCGATTTCAACGACAAACCCGACTCCGAGACCATTCGGGAGGCAAACCGGTTTTTGACGGATGTCCGAACGTTTTCGGACAAGCCGAACTTCGAGAATACCTACCACGGGTTCGGGACGGTGAGCGGCTCCTGCATCGATTACGTCTACGTAAACGCGCATTTCGCCTGCACCCGTTTTGAGGTCATCAAAGAGAGGGAGGGGCGCTCGTTCCAGTCGGATCACTACGGACTTTCGGCAACCCTGACGCTCAAATGAGCGTGCGTTCCGGACCGGCGGGACATCCCCGTTCTTCGAAAAACACGTCAAACGGCTTGGGAGTTCTCCCGGGCCGTTTTTTGTGGCAAAATTGAGGGTCGCCGTATTGATTTGGCTGTCAAAATTTGTTATAATATGATATCTTTGAAAGAAACGGAAGGGGGAGAGGGAATGCGACGCGTCCTTTGCGTGCTGTTTCTCGTCTCCGTGCGCGAGACCGAGCCCGCGGGGCTGTAAAGCAGAGGCATTTTTTGTTCAATTAGCTGTAGAGATTTTTTTCAAAAAACGCGAGAATTGTAGAATCGGCTATTGAAAAAGAGGACAAAAGCGAGTATAATATTTTTATTCTTTTGAAATTCAACCCTCTGATATAAGGAGATTTAATTATGGCAATGAAGGTTCTGTACACCGGCAAGACCAAGAACGTGGTGCTCGACGAAGAGACGAACGTGGTGCATCTGTTTTTCAAGGACAGCATGACGGGCGAAAACGGCGTGTTTGACCCCGGCTCCAACACCGTCGGCGGAAGCGTGGAAGGCAAGGGCAAGATCGGCCTTGCCATTTCCAAGTATTTCTTCGAATTGATGGAGAAAAACGGCATCCCCACCCACAATCTCGGCTGTGACATCGACGCGGGTCTGATGAAGGTGAGAAACCTCACCGTGCCGAAGCTCGAGTTCATCGTGCGCTACTTCACCGCGGGCAGCATGTGCCGTCGCTTCAGCCTGGAGGAGGGCATCCCCTTTGACCCGCCCTACGCCGAGGTCACCCTGAAGGACGACGAGATGGGCGATCCGCTCATCAGCGAGCGCATCTGCCTGATGAAGGGCATCCTCAAGCCCGGTCAGTTCGACGAAGCGCAGAAGATCGTGCTTGCCGTCGGCGAAGTTTTGAAGAAGGAACTTGCCGCGCTTGACTTGAAGCTCATCGACTTCAAGATCGAAGTCGGTTACGACGAGACCGGAAAGATCTTTGTTGCTGACGAGATCACCCCCGACATCTGGCGCGTCAAGGATCCCGAAGGCAACATTCCCAACCAGCTTGACTGCTCCAATATGCTCTTCAAAAAACTCGGTCTGTAAAAAAGACACGATACGGAGGCGTCGCCTTTGGCGGACGCCTCCGTTTTTCTGAAACCACAAAAAAGGAGAAGGGAGAAAAGGACTGTGGCGACGCTGCTTCTCGTGGTCATTTACGTCGGATATATTTCACTGGGCGTGCCCGATTCTCTGTTCGGTGCTGCCTGGCCTGCGATGCAGGAGCACTTCGGGCTTCCCGTATCGTTCGGCGGTGTGATCTCGGTGATCTGCTCGCTCGGCACGTTTTGTTCCAGTCTCGCCTCGAGTCGTCTGATCGCGCGTTTCGGGACGTGGGCCGTCACTGTCTGCTCGACGGCACTGACGGCCGTCGCTCTTTTGTGTATGAGTTTTGCACCGAGTTTTTGGGTGCTGCTCGTTCTTTGTGTTCCGCTGGGGCTCGGCGCGGGGGCGATCGATTCCGCGCTCAACGGCTACGTCGCCCTGCATTACAGTGCGAGACAGATGAACTTCCTTCATTGCTTCTACGGTGTGGGGGTGATGATCTCCCCGGTTCTGGTTTCCGTCGCGCTCAGTGTGTTCGGCGGATTTCGCACGGGCTTTTTGGGAGTTTCGATTCTGCAACTGTCCATCACCCTTCTTTTGGCACTCAGTCTGCCACTCTGGCGGCAGGCGCGCGGCAAGGCGGCCGAGGAGGAAGTCCAGGAGGCGATCGGACTCTTTGAGATGCTTCGCATCCGCGGCATTTTCGGGATCTGGGGATTGTTCTTCGCATCCTGTGCGCTCGAATTCACCGTCGGCACGTGGGGCGCGACGTTTTTGGTGCACGCCAAAGGAGCGGATGCCTCGCTCGGCGCGCTTCTCGTCTCGCTTTATTACGGTGGGATCGCCCTCGGACGACTGTTGTCGGGGCTTCTCGCCGAGCGCGTCGGCAGCCGCAGACTGGTGCTTTGGTGCAGTGGGCTGCTTGTGATCCCCGTCGTCTCCCTTTTCGTTGCACCTTCGCCGTTTTTTGCGGCGGTCTGCCTGTGTCTGATCGGCTGTTTCAACGGGCCGATCTATCCGAACCTGATGCACCTGACCCCGTTGTTCTTCGGCCGCGCCCGTGCTCAGAGCCTGACCGGCTCGTTTTTGGCAGTGGCCTGCATCGGCATCACGGTTGCTCCCGCGCTCTTCGGTGCGGTGAGCGTGCTGTTCGGAGTGGAGAGCTTCGTGCCGTTTGCGCTGGCGATG
>JAFQUW010000023.1 GCA_017408325.1 Clostridia bacterium
AGCGCAGGTGAATCCCGTCAAAAAGGAAAAGAAGATCATTGTCAGCTGATGGCGCGTCGTCGGAGTGACGATGATGAGCATCGAAACGATCATCAGTGCGGCAAAGCGGAAAAATACAAATACGTCACCGCTTGCCATAAGCGTATCGGCCAGTTCCAAAAACAAAACCGCGACAAACATCAGCGAAAAGTTCGGCAGTTTGATCTCCTTGAATCGGCGCATCAGATAGATGATGATAAAGACCAGAGTGATCTCGTTGTAGTTGAGTCGTGTATTGAACGTGAGCGTCGACACAAACAGAGCGATGTCCATATTCTCTTCGGAAAACCAGAAGCAAACGCCCAACAGAACGGTGAAAAACATGCGCGGAACCGAGATCCCGTACAGATCGCGCGCCAAAACCGACCCGAGGAACGCCAAAAGCGTCACCCAGAGCGGCAGGCGAAACACAACCTTCTGTCGCGCATGGCGCGGCAGAGTTTGCGGCATCTGTGAAAAGGCTTGGTTCACTGATTTCTCCTTTAGAAATTCATCCGTTGTTTGGCATAATCGAGCCAACGCTCGGCAATGGCAGAGGGCGAATGGGTCGTTGATACTGAACGCCCGAGTTCGGACAGCGCAGTTCGAAGTCTGCCGTCTTGCGCCAAACGCAACATTGCCTCGGAAAGAGCATCCCGGTTTTCGGCCTCGACAAGCAAGCCGTTTTTCTCATGTTCGATGAGTTCGCGCGGCCCGTTCTCACAGTCGAACGAAACGCAGGCAAGACCGCAGGAAAGTGCCTCCAAAAGGGCGTTCGGCATCCCTTCGCTGCGCGAAGAAAGCACAAACACCTCACACTCGCGCGCTTTTAAGAACGCATGCATATCCGCGCCGGGCAAAGATACCCGTTCATTCAACCCGAGAGAAGAAATCAACTCTTCCAGAGCAGACCGTTCTTTCCCTTCGCCGTAAATGACCAGATCCCAATCGGGCAGGCGGTCGGCGATCTGGGCAAATGCACAGATCAAGAGATCGAATCCCTTGACTTTCTCCAGACGGCCGACAGAGACAAACGTCCGGCTCTTCTCGCCGTGAAAGGCTTCCAGCGCATCAGGATTGCAGATCGCATTCGGGATCACGATTCCCTTTTTTTGCGTCTCCAGCGGGTAAGCGGCCTTGGCACGCTCGGTCTGGAACACGAAGCCGTCGGCAAAAACGCTTTTTTCTCGCAGGCGCAAATCGCGCGGGTTTTGATGCAGACGGGGATTGGAGCGTTCCGCTCCGATGACGGTTGCACCGAAGAGGTGTCCGATCCTGCAAAAAAGAGGCAAATGCGTCTTGTTCATACAGAACACGACGTCGGGGCGAGTTTTGCGAAACAGTTCGAAAATCTTCCCGATCAATCGAGCAGTGCGGACGAGGCGATTTTGTGCGGAGGACAGACCGAAAGAAAGAAGCCGTACCCGCTCGGAAAAGGAATACTGCGGCAGATCGTCGCAAAAACGGCAGACGGTCACTTCGTGTTCACAGGAAAACTCGTCGGACAGCATTGAGATCGTCCGCTCGATGCCGCCCATATTCAGCGAGTAATTATAAAACAAAATCTTCACAGTGGTTCTCCCGTGTCAAATCGGCGATCCGTTTTGAAAAGCAGGTCGCAACGACCTCACTACATCTCGGTGTAAAACTCCAAAAGCCGTTGCGCAAGTGCGGCCACGTCGTATCCCGTGCGACAGAACAGATCGTATGCATCTTCACGCGCGCGCGTGCGCGTAAGAAGAACGGCATCCGCCCAAGTCTTGGCAGATGCGTCGATACTCATGGGTCTCACGCGCTCCGAGAGCACGACCTCGTGCGCGATGGTGTCAGAAATAAAGCAGGGCAAATCTGCCGCCTGCGCCTCCAGCACGGCACCCGGCAAGCCTTCATAAAACGAGGGAAACACGAAAACGTCCGCCGCCGAAAGAAGTGCGGGAATGTCGTCGCGGCTCAAAAGAAAGCGGATCTTATCCGAAAGGCCGAGCGTGCGGGCAAGTTCCTTCAATTCGCCTTCCCTCTCCCCTTGACCGGCAAGGAGGAGGACGCTGTTCTTCTCGCGTTGTTCGATCTGTTCAAACACACGGAAGAGGAAGTCGTGATTCTTCACACGGCGAAGGTTTCCCACGTGCAGCACGGTGTATTCATCCGTCAAAGAAAGTGCGGCACGCGTTTTGGCACGGAGGGCGGGATCGTACAGAAACTTTTTTGAGTCAATGGCATTCGGCCAGACTTCGCACAGACCTTTTTCAAAGGCTGCATCCCCGTAAAGCCAACGCGCCGCTTTTTCACTGACGGCGAAACGATGGGTCGGAGCGCGTCGTGCGCGGCGGGCAATGAAATTCTTCACCCGAACCGCAGTACCCCTTCCGGAGAGCGCGGTTCGCGCGTGGGCGATGCGCATCGGCACACCCGCGCGGCGTGCTCCCTCCAAGATTAGGTTGCACCACTGATTCAAATGCGCGTGGCAGACGGTATACTCGGGATGGAGACGGAAAAACGCCTCAAAACGTCCCGGGATCTCAAAAAAACGAGGGGCGGACAGCGGTTTTCCGTAGTAGATCTTTCCGCCGAGGGAACGGATCTCTTCGTCAAACTGTCCCGGTGCGGAGCGGAGGGTGTAGAAATCAAACTGCACCCGATCACGGTCGAGGTTGCGGTAGATGTCCATCAGGCGGTTTTCCATTCCGCCGCGGTTCATCTGTGTCACGACCTGCAAAACGCGCAATGCTTGACTCACTTAAGATTCTCCCGATACCACTCGATGGCAAGTTTGATGCCGGAAGCAAAATCGTATTCGGGATCGTAGCCGAGCAGACGGCGCGCCTTGGAAATGTCTGCGTTGGAGTGCTTGATGTCGCCGGGACGGTCGGGGCCGAAGATCGGCTCGATGTCTTTGCCGAGAGACGAACACAGAGAATGGTAGATGTCGATCAAAAATTCTCGGCCGCCGTAAGCGATGTTGAACGCCTCACCCGCAGCCTCTTTGGGCGCAAAGCAAGCCTTCAGGTTCGCCTCGACCACGTTGTCGACGTAGGTGAAGTCGCGGCTCTGGCGACCGTCGCCGTTGATGGTGGGACGCTCACCGGCAAGCAAGAGTTTGATGAACTTCGGAATGACGGCAGCGTATGCTCCGTCCGGATCCTGACGACGTCCGAAGACGTTAAAATAACGAAGTCCGACCGTTTCCAGTCCGTAAACGGTGGTGTAGATGTGACCGTAGAGTTCGTCCACTTTCTTGGTGAGTGCGTAGGGGGAAAGCAGGTTGCCTTCCTCACCTTCCTTCTTCGGCAGAACGGGATGATCTCCGTACACGGAAGAAGACGACGCATAGACGAAACGCTTGACGCCGTTTTGGCGGCTCGCCTCCATCATGTTGAGCGTGCCGCGGATGTTGATCTCTTCATAGAGAAGCGGATACTCAATCGAGCGCGGAACAGAACCCCACGCCGCCTGATTGAGCACGTAATCCACGCCTTCGGTCGCCTTCATGCAGGTGTCAAGATCGCGGATATCTCCCTCGATGAACGTGA
>JAFQUW010000024.1 GCA_017408325.1 Clostridia bacterium
AAGATTTCAAGTGCGGCTTCTTCCGGCGTAGTGATGCCTGCCGGAATGCCGAATTCGGAAAGTTGGTTGGTGATGCGCGTGATCTGCGGCAGAGTCAGCCCTGCCTCGGTCAGGATCTCGGGTCTTTGGAAGACCTCGCGGCAGGGGGCGTGCATCAAAAGACGGGAGTCTTTGAGCACGACGAGTTCATCGGCGTATCGCGCCATGTCTTCCATGCTGTGCGAGATGAGGACGACGGTTTTTTTGTGCGCGCGCTGCCAGGCGCGCACTCCGCCGAGAATGTCCTCGCGTCCCTTGGGATCGAGTCCGGCGGCAGGCTCGTCGAGAACCAGAATGTCGGTGTCCATTGCAAGCACGCCCGCAATGGCGACGCGACGCCGTTCTCCGCCCGAGAGTTCGAAGGGGGATTTTTGCAGCAGGGAGTCGGAAATGCCCGCAAAGAGGGCGGCGCGGTGTACAAGTTCGTGCACTTCCTCGTCGCTCTTTCCCATGTTCTTCGGGCCGAAGGCGATGTCTTTTTCCACCGTCTCTTCAAAGAGCTGATATTCGGGATACTGGAAGACGAGACCGACTTCGAAGCGAAGTGCGCGGATCTCCTTGGGCTTTTCCCAGATGTCGCGTCCGTTTAACAGCACCTTGCCTTCGGTGGGCTTTTCCAGTCCGTTTAAGAGCATGGCAAGCGTGGATTTTCCGCTTCCCGTATGTCCGACGAGTCCCGTGATGCAGCCTTCGGTGAAGGTGAGGGAAACGTCGTCGAGCGCAAGGTGTTCAAAGGGCGTCTTCGGACTGTAGAGATAGGAGACGTGGGAGAGGGTTAGGGTGCTCATTGTCCGTCACCTCCCGCGTTTGACAACAGTTTTTTCAAGACTTCGACGGTCTCTTCCTCGGAGAGAACGTCGGGGGAGATGAGTCCGGAGCGTTTGACCGCTTCGTTCTGGCTGATGAGGTGCAGAACTTCCGCCGTCTGCGGCACGTCGAGGCCGATCTTCCAGAGCGTCTCCACTTCGGAGAAGACTTTTTCGGGGCTGCCCTCCAGTACGAGGTCGCCTTCGTTCATCACGAGCACGCGGTCGGCCATTGCCGCCTCGTTCATATAGTGGGTGATGAGAATGACCGTCAGTCCCAGATCGTGTTTCAAGTGCAGGATGGTGTTTAGGATCTCCTCGCGTCCTCTGGGGTCGAGCATTGCGGTCGACTCGTCGAAGACGATGCATTCGGGTTGCATGGCGAGTACTCCTGCGATGGCGATGCGCTGCTTCTGTCCGCCCGAGAGGGTGTGCGGCGCGCGGTCGCGCGCGTCCTGCATGCCGACGGCACGCAGGGCCTCGTCGACGCGGCGGCGGATCTCGTCGGGCGCGATGCCGAGGTTCTCGGGGCCGAAGGCGACGTCCTCTTCCACGATGGAGGACACGAGTTGGTTGTCGGGATTCTGGAAGACCATACCGATCTTTTTGCGGATGTCAAAGATGCGCGCGTCGTCTACGGTGTCGATGCCGTCGACGAGCACCTGACCCGCCGTCGGAACGAGAATGCCGTTTAGGAGTTTGGCGAGCGTCGATTTTCCGCTGCCGTTGTGCCCGAGGACCGCGACGAAACTGCCGCGCTCGATCTCCAGGGAGAGATCGTGGACGGCGTAGTGCGTCTCGTTCTCGTTCTCCTGCGGATAGGTGTAGGAGAGGTGAGAGGTTTTCAGAAAAACTCGGTTCAACGAAGGTCTCCTTCCCAGCGGCTTGCCGCCCCGCAGGGCAGGGTCAGGCCGGAGGATGTGATCGGTAAGGTCAGTTCTCCCGTCGTCACGCGTCCGCCGAGGGGCGAAAAGGCGGTCTTGACCAAGGTGTCCAGACTGCCGGGCGTGATGCCGTCGGAGTAGGTGTTGACGATGACGAACAGTGCGTCGTCCGTCAGAAGTTCTTGCGTGAGTTTCAAAAAGTCAAAGAGCGCGTGTTCGATCTTCCAGGTCTCGCCGCCGGGACCGCGCCCGAACGAGGGCGGATCCATGACGATCGCGTCGTAGCGGTTGCCGCGACGGATCTCGCGGCGCACGAGTTTTTCGCAGTCGTCGACGAAGAAACGGACGGGGCGGTCCGACAGACCGCTGCGGTTTAAGTTTTCTTTGGCACGGGCGACCATGCCGCGCGCGGCGTCCACGTGGACGACCTCGGCACCTGCCGCAGCGGCTGCTGCGGTCGCCGCACCCGTGTAGGCGAAGAGGTTCAAAAGCTTGACGGGACGGCCCGCTTTCCGGATCTTCGCTTGGATGAAGTCCCAGTTGGCGGCCTGTTCGGGGAAGATGCCCGTGTGCTTGAAGTTCATCGGGTGAATGGTGAAGGTGAGATCGCGCCAGGCAATGTCCCACTCGTCGGGGACGTTCTTGGTCTCCCAGTGACCGCCGCCGGTGTTCGAGCGGCAGTATTTCGCGTGGGCGCTCTTCCAGCGCGGATCGCGCTTCTCACTCTTCCAGAGGATCTTCGGGTCGGGACGGACGAAGATATACTTACCAAACCGCTCCAGACGTTCGCCGTCGGAGGTGTCGATGAGTTCGTAGTCCTTCCAGGAGTCGGATAAAAACATGGGATCAGTTGTCCTCCAGAGTCATCTGCTGTGCGACGCCCTTCCCCTGAGAGAAGGGAATGCCGAGGTGGTCGTAAGCGTTTTGGGTCGCGCATCGGCCGCGCGGCGTGCGGTTTAAGAAGCCGATCTGCATCAGGTACGGCTCGTAGACGTCCTCGATGGTGACGCTCTCCTCGCCGATGGTCGCGCCGAGCGTCTCCAGTCCGACGGGGCCGCCGGAAAAGTTTTGGATGATGGAGGTGAGGATGAGCCGGTCGATGCGATCCAGTCCGAGCGCGTCGATCTCCAGTCGGCTGAGCGCTTCTGCGGCACAGTCGTGGGTGATGACGCCGCCGCCGAGGACCTCGGCGAAGTCGCGCACGCGCTTTAAGAGCCGGTTGGCGATACGGGGCGTTCCGCGGCTTCGTCTGGCGATCTCCATTGCGCCCTCGTGCTCGATTTCAATGTCGAGGATCGACGCACTGCGCTCGGCAATGCGGCAGAGCTCCTCGGGCGTGTACATCTCCAGGCGCAACAGAACGCCGAAACGGTCGCGCAAGGGAGCGGAGAGCTGTCCGCTTCTCGTCGTCGCGCCGATGAGGGTGAATTTCTCCAGCGGCAGACGGATCGAACGCGCGGCGGGACCCGTGCCGATGATGATGTCGAGCGCGAAGTCCTCCATCGCGGGGTAGAGGATCTCCTCGACGGCGCGGTTTAAGCGGTGGATCTCGTCGATGAAGAGCACGTCCCCCTCGTTTAAGGAGGAGAGCAGGGCGGCAAGGTCGCCGGGCTTCTCAATGGCGGGACCGCTGGTGACGCGAAAACCGACGCCCATCTCGGCGGCGATGATGCCGGCGAGCGTCGTCTTGCCGAGTCCGGGAGGGCCGTAGAGCAGGACGTGGTCCATCGGTTCACCTCTGCGGCGCGCCGCCTCCAGATAGACGGAGAGATTGGATTTTGCCGTCTCTTGTCCGACGTATTCCTCCAGCGTCTTCGGGCGCAGCGTGTTTTCGTTCTCGCGCACACCCGCGCTGTCCTCAGGGGAAAAGGAAGAGGAGACGATGCGGTTTTCGAAATCCGTTTCGTGGAATTCTGCCATCTCACTGTCCTCCGAGTGTCTGTAAGAGTGCGCGGATGAGTTCTTCCACGCTCAGGTTGCGATCCTTTAATTTTGCGGCCTGTTTTAAAACGTGCGCTCTGGGGTAGCCGAGCACGACGAGTGCGCTGACCGCCTCGGCGAGTGCACCTCCGACCTCTTCGCTCTTCGGTGCGCCGAAGGCGTCGCCCGCCGCAGAGGCAAAGGTCGGATCTTTTGCAAGTTTGTCTTTGAGTTCGAGAATGATCTTCTGTGCCGTCTTCGTGCCGATGCCGTTTGCCGAACTGATCGCCTTGGCGTCGTCGGAGAGGATGGCAAAGGAGAGTTTTTCCACGGTGAGCGCGGAGAGGATGGACATCGCGCCGCGTGCGCCCACGCCCGACACGGAGGTCAGAAGCAGAAAGGCCTCTTTTTCTGCTTCGGTGAGAAAACCGAAAAGTTCCATCGCGTCCTCACGCACGTTGAGGTAGGTGTAGAGGCGGCAACGGGTGTCTTTGCCCAGATGAGAGAGTTCGCCCGCGGTGCGCTCGGAGATGAAGATCTGGTAGCCGACGCCGCCGACGTTTAAGACGGCGTATCCGCGCGGCGCGGAGCAGAGCGTGCCTTCAATGAAGTGATACATCGTTTACCTTCCTGCGGTTTTCTTCGCCTGTGCGAGACGGTTTTGTAAGGGGGAGAGGGCGCTTGAAGCGTTGTGCGAGTGACAGACGGCGACCGCCAGCGCGTCCGCGGCGTCGTCGGGACGGGGAACGCCCGGCAGTTTGAGCAGTACGCGGGTCATTTCCATCACCTGCCGTTTTTCGGCTTTGCCGTATCCGACGACCGCGCTCTTGACCTGCATCGGGGTGTATTCGAAAATGGGGAGTGCGTGAGTCTCACAGGTGTAGAGGATGACGCCTCGCGCCTGTGCCACGTTGATCCCCGTGGTCTGGTTGGAGTAGAAAAAGAGTTCTTCGATCGAGACGCAGTCGGGGGAGTATTGTTCGATCAGGTGCGAGAGGGAGGCGGCGATGTCACAGAGACGGCGCTCAATGCGCTCGCCGGCCGGCGTTTCAATGACGCCGCAGTCGACGAATTTCATTCGTCCGGCCTGAGTGTCGATGACGCCGAAGCCCACCGTCGCGTATCCGGGGTCGATTCCTAAGATCCTCACACAAAACTCCTTTTTCGCCTGCGAAAGTTCGCCGATGGAATAGTTCTCCAATATATCAAGTTATTTTATCATACCGCGCCTTCGAAGTCAACGCAATATATAGATATTTATAATTTTACGCACGCTACCCGTACGCACGCGCGCGAGGGGCGAAAAAACGAGCCCGAAGCCAGGCTCGTTTTCAAAAGGGGACGGGGACGCTTTATTCGCTTCTGAGCGCACGAACGGGGTCTTTCTTTGCCGCCTTTTTCGACGGGATGAGACCGCCGATGAAGGTCAGGACCATACTGAGGATGACGAGGATGATGCCGGCCGCGGGCGGAAGCGTTGCGTGGATGGTCGTGATGCCCGAAAGGGTGTGGATGAGCGAGTTGACGGGCAGGGTCAGAAGCAGGGTGACGCCGACGCCGAGCAGTCCGGAGAAGAGACCGATGACGAAGGTCTCCGCGTTGAAGACCTGCGCGATGTTCTTTTTCGAGGCACCGATGGCACGCAGGATGCCGATCTCCTTGGTGCGCTCCAGAACCGAGATATAGGTGATGATGCCGATCATGATCGAGGAGACGACGAGCGACACGGAGACAAACGCGATGAGCACGTAAGAGATCACGTCGATGATGGTCGTGACGGTGCTCATGAGCAGTCCGACGATGTCGGTGTAGGAGATCTTGTCCTCCTCCTTTGCCCTTTCGTTGTACTCGTCGATGAGGCGCGTAACGGCGTCCTTGTCTTCGAAACTGTCGACGTAAATGCTCACGCTCTGCGGAGCCTCGCGGCTGACCAGACCGATGGCGTTCAGCGTCTCATCGTAGGTGCCGGGGGAGATGTAAAGATCATAGATCTTTAACAGTTCCTCGTCCTTGGGATTTTCGAGATAGAGGTCGAGCATCGCCGCCTTCGTGCTCTCGTCGGTGGGAAGCTGAGAGGGCATTCCGCCCGTCGGCGGAAGTGTCCCTTGGGTCATTTCGGACGGCAGACCGACCCCTTCCGGGAGAGTTTGCGCGTCTGCGGAGGGAGGGACGGGGGTGCCGCCGACGAGGGCGGCGAGGCTGGTCAACTCGTCGAAGAAGCGCGCCTTTTCGCTGACGCCGAGGGAGGAGAGGTAGGTCTTGGCATCCGCGACCTTGTCCGCGTCACGCTCCGGCTCAAAGTTCAGTCCCGACAGAACGCTCTTGCTCTGATCCTCCTTCTGGGCAGAGACGACGTCGCTTTCGTTTGCGCGGTCAATGAGGTAGTCGGTGAAGGCCTGTGTGTAGCCGATGGGCGCACTGATGAAGGTTTGCTCTCCCTTGGGGTAAACGATGCCCGTAATGTGG
>JAFQUW010000025.1 GCA_017408325.1 Clostridia bacterium
CTTCATATCGCTTTTCTTTGCTTCTTTCTTTTCTCCCGAAAAGGAGCGAGGTGAAAGCGGCGCAACGAAGCCCGATGACCCTTCGCCCACACTCTACGGGCGAAGGGGTGCTGACGCTGCCCTTTTTCTTTTTTCGTACGGCTTTTCTTTGCTTCTTTTCTTTTCTCCCGAAAAGAAAGAAGAGAAAAATTTTCAAATAAAAAAGGAAAAGGCTTTTTTGTGTCGTATAATGAAAGTGAAGGAACTTTTTTGAGGAGGTGAGAAGATGGCATATCCGCAGAGCTTTCTGGCGGAACTGAAGAGCCGTGTGAGTCTGGTGGATGTGATCTCTTCCGTCACCGAACTCAAGAGGGCGGGCTCGAATCTGGTCGGGCGTTGTCCCTTCCACAACGAGCGCACGGGTTCCTTTACCGTGTTCAATGCAAACGACCCGTCTGCCGCGCATTATTATTGCTTCGGCTGCGGTGAGGGCGGCGATGTCATCACGTTTGTGATGAAGACGGAGAATCTCGATTACCCCTCGGCGGTGGAAGCGCTGGCACAGCGCGTCGGGATGAAGGTCCCCGAAGAACGTCGCTGGGGCGAAAAGAAGATCGACCGCGCAAGACTGTACGAGCTCAATGCCGCCGCCGCGCGCTTCTTCCACGAGACGCTGATGAGTGAAGCGGGACGGGAAGGACTGCAATATCTGAGCGGACGCCGCGGACTTCCGATGGGCGTCATCCGTCACTTCGGGCTCGGCTTTGCGCCGAACGGTTGGCACACGCTCCTTGACGCAATGAAAGCAAAAGGCTTTACCGAGGACGAACTGGTAACGGTCTTTTTGGCAGGCAAAAGGAACGGAAGAACGTTCGATATGTTCCGAAACCGCGTGATGTTTCCGATTATCGATTTGTCGGGACACGTGATCGCCTTCGGCGGTCGAGTGATGGATGATTCCACCCCGAAGTATTTGAATTCTTCGGATACCGCGGTGTTCAAAAAAGGAATGAATCTCTACGCGCTCAACTTTGCAAAAAAGACAACGCGCGACTCACTCATCTTCTGCGAGGGCTATATGGACGTCATCGCACTGCATCAGGCGGGCTTCACCAACGCCGTTGCTACCCTCGGCACGGCTATGACGCCGGAGCAGGCGCGCCTCGTGCGCCGCTTCGTTAAAAAGGTCTACCTCTGTTACGACTCGGACGATGCGGGTCAGCGCGCGACGAGTAAGGCGATCGAACTCTTGGAGGCGGCCGACGTCACCGTCAAGGTCATCACCGTGACGGGCGCGAAGGATCCCGACGAATTTTTGAAAAAATACGGCCCCGACGCCTTTGAAAAACTGTTGGAACAGGCAGACGGACACATCGAGTATGCGTTTTCCAAACTTGCCCGCGGCTTCAACCTGGAGGTTGCGGAGGAGAAACTGCGTTTTGCGCGTGCGGCCTGTGAGATGCTTTGCGGCAACTTTACCGCGCTTGAGAGGGAAGTGTACCTTTCGCGGCTTTCTCAGTTGACGGGCATCGATCTTGCCGTGCTTCGGAATCAGCTCGGCACGATCTTGAAGAACAAGACCCGCGCCGAACAGAAGCGCATCCGGACAAAAGAGATGCAGAAACTCTCCGGATACGGCGACCGCGTCAACCCCGACCGTCAGCGATACCCTGCGGCGGCAGCGGTGGAAGAGCAGGTCCTGGGACTCCTCTTTTTGCACCCGGAGTATCTTTCGCGCGACGAAGTGAAAGGGAAACTGAGCCCGGAACATTTCTTGTGTCGGGTCC
>JAFQUW010000026.1 GCA_017408325.1 Clostridia bacterium
CGATCGCCTCGGACTCGTAAAAATTGATGCGGCAACCGAGCGTCGAAAGGCAGAAGGTCTTACGGGACATAGTCAAATTCGACGTCGTAGATGCGAACCGTATCCCCCTCCTCGATGCCTGCGTCACGCAGAGCGGCAATGACGCCGATCTTATTGAGCGTGCGCTGGAAGTACATCATCGACTCGCGGTCGTCGGGGTTGATCGTATAGAGGAAGCGTTCCAGATGCGGCCCCGTGACGACGTAGGCACCGTCATCGTCGCGACTGACTTCAATGGAGGTCTCCGGCTTATAGTCAAGCTCTTCCGCCGTGATCTCCGGCTCGTAGACAGTCAAGGGCGGCAAGGTCTGCAAGAGCTCGTAGGTGCGGTGCACAAGCGGAGCAAGACCGTCGCGCTGCAGCGCGGAGATCGCAAAAAACTCCACGCTTTTTTCGTGGCAATAGGCTTCCAATTTTTCGCGGTTTTCCGCGCTCTCCTCAAAATCACACTTGTTGCCCACGACGATCTGCAGGCGTTTTGGCAGTTCGGGATCGTAGACGGACAACTCGTAGTTGATCTTTTCGAGTCGTTCGACGGGATCCGTCTCCTCCAAAAGATCGACGACGTGCCACAGCACGCGACAACGGTCAATGTGTTTCAAGAATCGCGTGCCGAGGCCGACGCCTTCACCCGCGCCCTCGATCAGACCGGGAAGATCCGCCACGACGTAGCCCGCACCCTCGTCGTTGACCTTGACGACGCCGAGCATCGGTTCCAGCGTGGTAAACGCGTAATCCGCGATCTTCGGACGGGCGGCCGACACACAGGAGAGAACGGTCGATTTTCCGGCGTTTGGGAAACCGACGAGTCCGACGTCCGCCAGCATCTTCAGTTCCAGCGTCAGCTCGCGCTCCACCGCTTCTCCGCCGAGTTTCGCAAAACGGGGCGTCTGTCGCGTGGAGGTCGCGAAGTGACGGTTCCCGAAGCCGCCGCGGCCACCTTTTGCTGCGACGAAGGTGCCGTCGCGCGACATATCAAAGAGAACCTTTCCGCTCTCTTTGTCGCGAATCACAGTTCCGGGAGGGACGTCAAGGTAGATGGATGCGCCGTTTTTGCCGTGCATCTTCGAGGCTTTTCCGTTTTCGCCGTTTTCCGCCTTGAATTTTCTGTGATAGCGGTACTTTAAAAGCGTGTTGTCTCCTTCGTCCACACGAAAGATGACGTCACCGCCGCGACCGCCGTCGCCACCGTCCGGACCGCCGTGGGAGACGTACTTCTCCCGATGGAAGGACACACAGCCGTTTCCGCCCGCGCCCGAGCGGACGACGATATCGACCTTATCAATGAGCATAACGAATTCCTTTCCCTACTTTGAAAAGAAAAAACGGGTGCGCAGCACCCGTTTTAAATCATTCTGTCGTTAGTTGGCAGAAACAAAGACCTGCTTCTTGCCGCCGGCAGCGCGGACGAAATGGACCGTGCCGTCGCAGAGAGCAAACAGGGTGTCATCCGAGCCACGGCCAACGTTGGCACCGGGATGGATGTGCGTGCCGCGCTGACGAACCAGGATGTTGCCGGCGAGGCAAGCCTGACCGTCCGCCTTCTTCACGCCAAGACGCTTGGACTCGGAATCACGACCGTTCTTCGTGGAGCCAACGCCCTTCTTGTGAGCGAAAAACTGCAAATTGAGTCTTAACATGATCGTTTCCTTTCAATCTTGCACAGTCACTCGGAGGTTCTCCGGGTACTGCACCTGGTAATCTTGTAACTGAACCTTGAGCCCGAGAAGGGTGACCTTTGCACTCTCGCGCGCCGAGTGAGGCACGCGAAGCGAAAACTCGCCGTCCTCCTCCGCCTTGATCTCACAGTCGAGCCGCAAGACCTCGGTCAAGGTGTTTGCCACCAGAGTCACCATTCCGGTGACGGCGGCACAGAGCGGATCAATCCCCTCATCGGTGAAGTCCGCATGACCCTTCAGGGACACTGCACGGATGAAGCCTTCTTCATCTGTGACAAAGTGCGCTCGGATCATTTTGCCAGAGATACGTTTGTGATCTCCACCTTGGTGTAAGGCTGACGGTGACCCTGCTTCTTCTTCTCGTTCTTCTTCGCCTTGTAACGGAAGACAACGATCTTCTTCGCACGGCCGTTC
>JAFQUW010000027.1 GCA_017408325.1 Clostridia bacterium
CCCACGACGGTGGACGTCGGGCCCATCAGTTGCTCGCCGAGAGCGACGCAAGCGTCTCCGGGAGAACCGCAGTTGTCCAGTGCCACGTCGCAGACTTCACCGAGCTTCTTGCCCGACTCGTGTCGGCTGGTGACGGTGGCGGCGTGCGCAAACGAGGTGATGCAGATGGTCTTCAGCCCCATCTCGCGTGCTTTCAGTGCCATCTCGACGGGCATCGTGTTGCGACCCGAATTGGAGAAGACGAAGATCACGTCTCCCGCTTTGGCGGGAGAGGAGGTCAGAAGAATGGAGGCAAAGCCCGCGATGCGTTCAAACTGAGAGGAGCGGCTCGCTCCGGTGTGGAGCATCAGGGCGTCGTCTTCGAGAGGGAAGATGCGGACCAGACCGCCCGCACGATAGAAGATCTCCTCCGCGAGCAGATGAGAGTGACCCGTCCCGAAGGTATAGAGATAGCCGTCGGATGAAAGCGAATCGGCGCAGATCCGGGCGGCGGCTTCCACTGCGTCTGCCTGCGTTTCTTGGGCGGTCTTCAACGTGGCGTTGAGGTTTTCAAAGTATTCTTGTGCTTTGCTCATACGTGAGTCCTCCGAATGGCGTAAAGTGCGGCGGCTTCTTCCGCCGTCGTTTGGGGGAGTTTGATCTTGACCTGTGGCAGTTTGGCTCGGATGTTCTCGGTCAAACGGGAAAAGATACGGTTGTTTTTCAGCAAGATCGAGCCGTAGAAGCCGAGGGTGAAGGGGCGGGTTCCGAGATATGTTGCCAGCGAACGGCAGTAGGCGAACAGCTCGTCCGCCGCTTGGTCTAAAATGCGTGCACTGCACGCATCTCCGCGTTCGGCAAGAGCGGCCACACAGGAAGAAAATGCGGCCAATTTCGATTTATCAAAATCGGGGGAATAAACGAGGGTGATGAGGTCTGCGGCAGAGGAGAGCGAGAAGAACTCGCACATCGCATAAAAGAGTGCTTCGCCCTCCGGCAACAGGGCATCGACGTAATCGAGCGCGCGGCAGAGAGCGGTCTGCGCGATCCAGTAACCGCTTCCGCGATCGCCGAATACATCGCCCCAACCTGCGACGCTGTGGAGTTTCCCGTCGTCGGCGGCAAGTCCCATGACCCCCGTGCCCGCAATGAGCACCGCGCCGCGATGGTCGTCGCACGCGGCGAGAAGAGCCATGTAAGCGTCGCTTTTGACGGTGCGGTCGGGGATGGCCGAAAGGACGGGGTCGGCGGCGATCCGCTCCAAAAATTCGTCGTAGAGACGGTCACGAATGCGCTCGTCCAGTGCAGAAGAGCCGACTGCAAGAGACGCGACCGGTCGGTTTGCTTCGGAGGCAAGTGCTTCGACGAGAGTGCGCAGGGAGGTGAGGGCCTCGTCCATACCCACCGAGCAGTAATTGATGCTCGCAGTTTCGGCGCGGCAGAGAACGTTGCCCTGTTCGTCCAGTGCGACGCCGACGGTTTTCGTGCCGCCGCCGTCAACGCCGATGAAACAACGTTGAGACATACTTTCCTCCCACGTTTGTTTTGTTTTTGACATTATAACATATTTGTTCGGTTAAATACAAGATTTTGGCGAAGTTTTTCGCACTTTTCTGTTGAAAAGTTTTGTCCTTTCGGCTATAATGAACAAAACAACTCGTTTGGAGGAAACTATGGTCAAGATTGCATTTGTCGGATTCCGTCATCCGCACATCAATACGCTTTACAATTTTGCAAAAGAAAATCCCCGTGTCGAGATCGTGGCCGCTTACGAGGCGGACGCGACCGCCCGTGCCGCCGCAGGCGAGGCACTCGGCGTGGCGTTTACGCACGACTCGCTTGATGCGCTTTTGAAAGAAGAGATCGACGTCGTTGCCGTCGGCGACTATTACGGCGCACGCGGCAAGGAGATCATCGCCGCCCTGAAAGCGGGCAAGCACGTCTATTCCGATAAACCGCTTTGCACGAGTATGGAGGAACTGGATGAGATCTGCCGTCTGCAGAAGGAAACGGGTCTTCTCGTCGGCTGTATGCTTGATATGCGTGATATTTCCTGGGTCCGTCCCATCAAGCGTTTTTTGGACGAGGGCGGCCTCGGTGACATTCACGCCATCTCGTTTGGCGGCCAGCATCCTTTGATGTACGGCACGCGTGCGGGCTGGTACTTTGAAGAGGGTGCACACGGCGGCACGATCAACGACATCGCCGTCCACGGCATCGATCTGGTCGAATACTTCACCGGCAAGAAGATCGAGAAGATCAATTGCGCCCGTACCTGGAACGCCTTTGCGACCGAAGTGGAGCATTTCAACGACTGCGCTCAGGTGATGGCGACCCTCACCGGAGGAACGGGTCTGATGGTCGACGTCTCTTATGCCGCCCCCACTTCTTGCGGCTACGTTTCGCCGTACTATTGGCGCTTCAACTTCTGGGGCACCAAGGGTGTCATGGAATTCAACTACAACTCGAAAGACGTTCGCCTGTGGATGGAAGGCAATGAGGGCGAAGTGTTGCTCGACCTGTCCGAACCCACCGAGTCGAACTGCCTCAATACCTTCCTGGATGAACTGGAAGGCAAGCAGACCGAGATCGATACGGCTTGGACGCTTCGTCTGTGCCGCGAGGTGCTCGAACTGCAAGAGGCCGCTGACGCAAAATAAAGGTCAAACCGCCTGTGACGGGAGTTGTTTTTACGGCTCCCGTTTTTTCTTTTTTTGCGATTTTTCGTGCGGTGATGCGCTGTTTTGACTTTCTTATTCATGTGTTTTTCGAATGCGAGAGGGCGGGGACTTGCTTTTTTCTGCACTTTCGAATATAATGGATAAAAATTGAAACTCTCCGAGGACGTTCGGAGGGGAGGAGCTTTGCATGTGGAAGGAGATCACGCGCGACGAGATTGCTCGCGTTTTGACCGAGTTCGGTCTGACGTATGACGATTTCACCGTCAGTGTGTTTTCGAGTGGTCATATCAATATGACCTATCGCATTGACATTTCCAAAGACGGCGCGCTCGATTCGTTTGTTTTACAGTGTATCAATACCTACGTGTTCCGTTCGCCGGAATTGATGATGAACAACATCGCCAAGGTGACGGACCACATGGTCGGGAGAATGCTTGCGGACGGCCAAGACCCCTATCGCCGCGTGCTTCACTTCTTGAAGAATCAAAACGGCAAGAACTATACCTACGGGGAAGACGGCCATTTCTGGCGTTGCTATGACCTTGTAGACGGTGCCCGCACTTACGATTCCGTGGAGGATCCCGCGGTGCTTGAGAGTGCCGGCCGTGCATTCGGCAATTTCCAGAAACTTTTGAGCGACTTCCCGATGGATACCTTGGTGGAGACGATCCCCGATTTTCACAACACCAAACTTCGCCTCAAGTCCTTTTTTGCCATGGTGGACGAGGATCCCTGCGGCCGAGCGAAGGATTGCGCGGAAGAGATTGAATTTTTCAAACAGAGAAAAAAGGTTGCCGGCTGTCTCATCGATCAGCAAGAGAAGGGGGTGCTCCCCCTGCGCGTTACGCACAACGACACCAAGTACAACAACATTTTGATCGACGATGAGACCCATCAGGCGATCTGTGTGCTGGATTTGGATACCGTAATGCCGGGCCTTGCCGCGTATGACTTCGGCGACGCGATCCGTTTTGCCGCGTGTACCGCCGCCGAGGACGAAAGAGACCTCTCCCTTGTCAAGCTTGACGAGGAGTGCTACGAGGCCTTCACCCGCGGCTTCATCGGCGGAGCGGAAGGATTCTTTACGGAAGCGGAGATCGAGAGTATGGCTTGGGGTGCCCGAAACATCACCACCGAGCTTGCGGCCCGTTTCTTGGAGGATCACCTTTGCGGCGACAAGTATTTTAAGACCCATCGAAAGGATCACAACCTCGACCGTGCCCGCGCCCAGATCCAACTCGTAAAGGATATGGAAGCGAAGTTTGACTGGATGGTTGAGACCGTCCGCAAATACGCAAAATAAACCGAAACACAAGAAAAGCACCGCTCGGCGGTGCTTTTTTTGCGTCGGAAAAGCGGATGCCGCCGCGACGGATCACGGGCAACTCGCCCCCTCTTTTTTTCAAACGGGAGATTTGTTGTTTGCCTTGAAAAATAAAGGAGGCTGTGTTATACTATAAGGACATTGAGGAAAGGAATGTTTATCATGTTAAAACGTGTTTTGTTATTCGCGCTTTCTGCGCTTTTCGTTTGTCTGTGCTCCTGCACGGGCGGAAAGGAAGTTTTGGATTCTGCGGCGACTGCAGGGGAGCTCATTGAGAAAGCGACCGAGAACCTTCTCTGGGAAAACGAGGTCTACGATGCGGCCTCCGCTCCGCTGGATGAACTGTATTTCAATTACTACTACGGTGCCGCGGATGCGGCAGAGTTTCACGCGACTGTTTCCGATTACGGGGTCGCGGTGCAGACCTCCAATTCCGCCGACGAGATCGGCGTCTTTAAGATCAACACCGAGTTTGATGAAGAGGCCTTCCGCGCCGAGAGCACGCTCACGGGAGATGCTCTGGACCGTGCTGTGGAGACCGAGCGCGCCTCTCGAATCGAAGCCAATCTTCTCGCGGCGGAAAACTACTGCAAGAATCGCGTTAGCATCTTTTTAAACCAGACCGAGAATTACGATGCCACCGAATACGCCAAGGCGCAGAATGCCTTGATCGCTCGCCACGGCTATTTTGTATATTACATCATTTCGGGTGACAACGCTTCCATTGAGAAGATCATCACCGCACAGATCGACGCAAAAGCCCTTTAAACACCACGGTTATCCACACTGCAAAACTAAAAATCTGAGAAAAACCAAGGAAAGTACACATGGCACGGGATGTTTCGCTCTTAAAATTGCACATCGGCCGCTTTGCGGGGTTGTGCGATCTTTCGCTCGAATTCCGGCCCGACCGCCCCAATCTTGTGATTGCGGCAAATCGGGCGGGAAAGACGACTGTGTGCGAATTTATCCGTTTTATGTTCTACGGAATGGACGTGACGAGCGGACGCTTTTTCCCTTGGGAAGGGGAGCGAACCGTCAGCGGAAGCCTCTCTCTTATGTGGGGGGAGGAACGCTACGACATCTCCCGTATGCAGAGCGGAGAGTCTGCCGGACACGTCAGCGTTGTGGAAGCCGCGACCGAGAGGGAAGTGAATCTGGGGGATAAGACTCCGGGTGAATATTTCCTCGGGATCGATTCGTGGCTTTACGACCGCACCGTCTATTGTCAGCAGAAGCAGAATGCCAAGATTCAGGAAGATCTGAGCGTGGAGGCGCTGGATCGTTTTGCCGCCATTTTCTCGGACGGAAACGGTGTTTACTCCGAAGTGAAAAAACTCACCGAGGCGAAAAATCGCCTGATGAACAAGGAAAAGAACGGCGAGATCGACCTTCTTATGGTGCGCCGTAAAGAATACGAAGTTCGGATGGGTGAGATCGAGCGCCGCAAAGGACAGATCGCCCAGACCGAAAAACAATTGCTTGAGTGCGAGAGAAAGATGGACGACGTCAGCCGACAGATCGTGTTGACCAAGGCTGAACTCAAAGATCACGGCGACCTTCGTGCCACCGACAGTCTCACTGCGCTCAAAGATGAGATCGAGCAGAACGAATCCCGTTTGCGTACGCTTGCCGCCGATGCACGCATCGGACAGATTTTGCCGAACCGTGTCGCGGCGGAGGAGTTGCGTCTGCAGTATGCGGACTATTGCCGGCTGAATGCCAAACTGACCGAAGCCAAGGAAAAACTGATGCTCTCTGAGGATAACCTTAAACTGCACGGTGTCACCTTTTCTGTCCCGGCAGAAGCGGAGCAGATCGAAAAGGCGAAGCAGACTGTGGATTCTGCGCGCAAACTGCGCGTTTTGTTCTGGTCGCTTTGCATCTTCTTTGCCGTGTGCGGCGTCGGTCTCTTTGCGTTTTTGTTCTTCGGGCCGCCGCAGATGGAACTTTTGAATGCCGGCTTGTTTGGGATGATCTTTGCCATTATGGCTGCGGCTATGGCACTTTGCGCCTCGGTCTTCCGGATGAGGATCGACCGCGTGACGGACGGGCTCGATGTGGAAACGACCGACGACTTTTACGCATTGTATCAGAACTTTGTGGCGCACCGCCGGTCACAGTCTTTGTACCGTGAACAGATCGCACACGAGCAGACGACCATCCGCGCTTTACAGGAAAAAGCAGCGGAAGTTTTGACACAACTGTCTCGTTTTGCACCCGGTGCGCAGGGAGCAAAAGAGATTTGCGACGCTTGCGTCAATCTGTTGCAAGCGTACGGAACGTTTTGTGAGTTGGGCGAACGCATCAAAGAATTGCGTGAAAAATATCGCTTGCTCTCCGAGGACGAAGGAACTTTGTCCTCGCGCGAGGATGAGGATGAGACGCTTGCTTTGGAACGCAAACTTTTGCGTCTGTCTCAGACCAACGAACAACTGTATGCCCAGAAGATCACGTTGGAAGCCACTTTGGCCGAATTGCGCGCCGAGGGAGATCCCGGTCGGGAATTGTCCGAATTGGTGTCGCAGAACGAACGCGGCCTGTTGAGTCTGTTCGAGCAGTATCGCAGTCTGGAAATGTCTCTGGAACTGGCCAAAGATGCACAGACCCGTTTTGAAAAGAGTGTCAAAGCCCCCATTGCCGAGGAGATCAATTCGATGCTCTCCTTTGTGCTCGAATCGGGAGAGAGTTTTGAATTCGGAGATCGTTTTGAATTGCGCTACCGTCGCGGTGAGCGTCGCTTCTCTTTGAGTGAGGCAGGCGGCGGCCTGTCGGAACTTGCGAGTCTTGCCATGCGTCTTTGCGTGGCGCGTCGCGCCATCTCCCATAACATTCCTCTCATCTTTGATGAATCCTTCACTTATATCGACGAACGTTCTAAACGCGCTCTGTCCGACCTTCTGCGTGAGAAAAATGCGCAGATGCTTCTCTTTGCTTCCGGTTCGGACATTGTCTCCGCTTTTGCGGAAGGCGCGGTGATCCAGACGTTCGGGAGTGCACTGTGAGCGAGAAGCGTCCTCTCACCTCGTTGAAGGGCATCGGCGCACGCCGCGCCGAAGTGTTTGCTGCCGCAAACATTTCGGACGTTGAATCTCTGCTGACGTATTTTCCCGCGTCGTTTCGGGAGAACGTCGTCGTCCCGTTAAACGAGACCGATCCTGCGGAAAACGCTCTCACCCGACTTGTGGTGGAGAGTGTTCCGCGGGTTTCTTTTTTTGCCCACGGACGACGCGCTCTTCGTTTTTCGGCGTCGGACGGGACTGCGACTTGCGAGATCATTTTTTTCTACCAGACGTATTTGCAGAGCCGATTTGTGCCGGGGAGCGCGTATTACTTTTACGGGCGATATAAGAAGAACAACGAGAGATATCTGGTCTTTTCGCCTGAGTATGTGAATGCGGAGGAAACGCTGAGTCCCGTCACTCCGATCTATCCGCTCGTGCGTGGCCTGACACAGAAGATGCTGCAAAATGCAGTGCAGCAGGCCTTGCCTTTGGTGGATGAACTGATCGAAGAAAACCTCCCGATACAAC
>JAFQUW010000028.1 GCA_017408325.1 Clostridia bacterium
CGAAAACAACTTAAAGGACATCTCGCTGGAGATCCCGCGCGACAAGCTCACCGTCTTCACGGGGCTGTCGGGAAGCGGAAAGTCGAGTCTTGCCTTTGACACGCTCTTCGCCGAGGGAAACCGCCGTTTCGTCGAGTCCCTCTCCTCCTACGCGCGTATGTTCTTGGGGCAGATCGACAAGCCCGACGTCGACGAGATCGAAGGACTCTCCCCCGCCATTTCCATCGACCAAAAGACCACCTCGAAGAATCCGCGTTCCACCGTCGGCACGGTCACGGAGATCTACGACTACCTGCGCCTGCTTTACGCACGCATCGGCGTGCCGCACTGCCCCGTCTGCAAAAAGGAGATCGTCGCGCAGTCCATCGACCAGATCGTCGACCGTGTCAAAACGCTGGAGATCGGCACGCGCTTCCAGATCCTCGCGCCCGTCGTGCGCGGCAAGAAGGGTCAGCACGAGAAGGTCTTTTCCGACGCGATCCGGGACGGATTCGCACGCGTTCGCGTCAACGGTGAGATCTTTGACCTCGCGGAAGTGCCGAGTCTGGAAAAGAACAAAAAGCACACCATCGAGATCGTGGTCGACCGCCTCGTCCTAAAGGAAGACATCAACGAGCGTCTCACGGCAAGCCTTGAGACCGCCTTCAACCTCGCCGGCGGCATCGTGATGCTTGACTTCGTTGACCGCGACGCGTCCGATCCCTCGCGCACGCTCACCCTCTCGCAAAACTTCGCCTGCGAGGAGCACGACTTCTCTATGCCTGCCCTCGCGCCGCGAATGTTCTCTTTCAACAACCCCTACGGAGCCTGTGAAAAGTGTTCGGGACTCGGCGTACACCGCGTCCTCTCCCTGTCGCGCATCATCCCCGACACCTCGCTGTCCTTGCGCGAGGGCGCGATCATGGTCAACGGCTTCAAGACCATCGACGACAACTTCACCGGACGTCTCTACGAGGCGGTCGGAGAGGTCTACGGCTTCACGCTCGACACGCCGCTGTGCGAGTTCTCCGAGGAGGCGCTTCACGCGCTCCTGCACGGAACAGGAAGCCGCAAATACCCCGTCTATTTCACGGCGGCAGGGCGCACGCGCCATTATCAGACCTCGTTTTCCGGTATCCTGAAAACGATGGAAGGGCGCGACACGCGCTCGGAGAGCGACTACTACGACCAGTTCAAGGAAGATCACGTCTGCGAGGCCTGCCACGGCCGCAGACTGCGCCCCGAGATGCTCGCCGTCACCGTCGGCGAAAAGAACATCGCCGAGGTGTGCGAGATGCCCATCGGTGACTGCCTGCGTTTCTTCGAGACCCTCGACTTAAACGAAAAGGACGCCTTCATTGCGCGCGAGATCTTAAAAGAGATCCGCGCCCGTCTCTCCTTCTTGGTGCAGGTCGGGCTCTCCTACCTCTCTCTGTCCCGTATGAGCGGCACGCTCTCGGGCGGCGAGAGTCAGCGCATCCGCCTCGCCACGCAGATCGGCTCCTCGCTGATGGGCGTGCTCTACATTCTCGACGAGCCGTCCATTGGTCTGCACCAGCGTGACAACCGCAAGCTCATCGGTGCCTTGAAAAACCTGCGCGACGTAGGCAACACCGTCGTCGTCGTGGAGCACGACGAGGAAACGGTGCGCGAAGCAGACTGGGTGTGCGACATCGGCCCGCGTGCCGGCGTGCACGGCGGCGAGGTCATCTACAACGGCCCCGTCGAAGGAATCCTCGACTGCGACGCGTCCTACACGGGACGCTACCTCGCAGGAAAGCTGAAGATCGACGTACCGAAGACGCGAAGAACGGGCAACGGAAAGGCCCTCACCGTCCTCGGCGCGCGTCAGAACAACTTAAAGAACCTGACGGTCTCCTTTCCGCTGGGCACCTTCACCTGTGTCACGGGTGTTTCGGGAAGCGGAAAATCCTCTCTCGTCAACGGCATTCTCCTGCCCGCGCTCAAGCGAGAGCTCAACCGTGCCTTCGACACGCCGGGCGAGGTGGATCGCATCACGGGGATGGAGGAGCTCGACAAGGTCATTGCCATCGATCAGTCCCCCATCGGCCGCACGCCGCGCTCCAATCCCGCGACCTACACGGGCGTCTTCTCCGACATCCGCGCCCTCTTTGCCCAGACGACCGACGCGCGCGAGCGCGGCTACAAGCAGAGCCGCTTCTCCTTCAATCTGCGCGGCGGACGCTGTGAATCCTGTCAGGGCGACGGCACCATCAAGATCGAGATGCACTTTTTGCCCGACGTCTACGTCACCTGCGACGTCTGTCACGGCAAGCGCTACAACCGCGAGACTTTGGAGGTACGCTACCACGGCAAGAGCATTGCCGACGTGCTGGAGATGACCGTCGACGAGGCGGTGGAATTTTTCGACTCCATTCCGAAGATCCGCCGCAAGATCAAGACCCTGCAGGACGTCGGACTGGGCTATATCCGCCTCGGTCAGTCCTCGACCACCCTCTCAGGCGGTGAGGCACAGCGCGTCAAACTCTCCTGCGAGCTCTCGCGGCGCAGCACGGGACGCACGGTCTACCTCCTCGACGAGCCGACGACGGGACTGCACACGCACGACGTAAAGAAGCTCTTATCCATCCTCGACCGACTCACCGAGGGCGGCAACACCGTCATCGTCATTGAGCACAACCTCGACGTCATCAAGTGCGCCGACCACGTCATTGACCTCGGTCCCGAGGGCGGAGACGGCGGCGGCACGCTCGTCGCCTGCGGCACTCCCGAAGAGGTCGCAAAACACCCCGATTCCTACACCGGACAATTCTTAAAACCGCTTTTGAATTTGGAGAACTGAATGATTCCCGAACCGATCAAACACCGCCTCACCGAGGTCGAAAAACCCGCCCGTTACATCGGCGGCGAAGTCAACGAGATCAAAAAAGACAAGGAAGGCAAAACGCGCGTCTGCTTCTGCTTCCCCGACACCTACGAGATCGGTATGTCGAACCTCGGCATGCGCATTCTCTACGGCGCACTCAACGAGGAAAAAGACGTGTGGTGCGAGCGCTGCTTTGCACCGTGGCCCGATATGGCGCGCGTGATGCGCGAGGAGAAGGTCCCCCTTTGGGCACTGGAAAGCGGCGACGCACTCACCGAGTTCGACGTGGTCGCCTTCACTCTGCAGTACGAGCTTTGCTACACGAACGTGCTCTATATGCTCGACCTCGCGGGCATTCCGCGCCGCGCCGCGGATCGCGGAGAGGCCTTCCCCATCATTTTGGGCGGCGGCCCCTGCGCCTACAACCCCGAGCCCGTCGCGGATTTCTTCGATCTCTTCTCCATCGGCGAGGGCGAAGAGGCTCTGCCCGAGCTTGCCCGACTCTACGCCGAGTGCAAGAAAAAGGGCTTGACGAAGCGCGAGTTTTTGCGGCGTGCCGCGCGTCTCGAGGGCTTTTACGTCCCCTCGCTCTACGACGTAAGCTACAAGGAAGACGGCACGATCGCCTCCTTTGCTCCCAACTGCGAGGGCGCCCCCGCCAAGGTGACAAAGCGCATCGTGCGCGATTTCGAACACAGCTACTACCCCCGAAAACAGGTACTCCCCTTCACCGATGCGGTGCAGGATCGCGTGACGCTTGAGGTGTTCCGCGGCTGTCCCGGCGGTTGTCGCTTCTGCCAGGCTGGCTTTGCCAACCGTCCGATCCGTCACAGAAGCCCCGAGACTCTCGTGCGCACCGCGCGCGAGACGATCGACGCGACGGGCTACGACGAGATCAGCCTCTGTGCGTTGTCCATCTCCGATTATCCGTACATGAAAGAGCTCTGCGACGGGCTTTTAGAGTTCACCAAGCCCGAGGGCATCTCTCTCTCGCTTCCCTCCATGCGCCTCGACTCCTTCTCGCAGGAGCTCATCGACAAGACCGCCGGTCGCCGCCGCGCCTCCTTGACCTTCGCGCCCGAGGCAGGCACACAGCGGCTCCGCGACGTCATCAACAAGGGCATCTCCGAAGAGGATCTGGAGCGAAGCCTCTCCTTTGCCTTCGGAAGCGGCTACATCGCCGCGAAGCTCTACTTTATGCTCGGTCTGCCCTTTGAGGAGGACGAGGATCTGTTGGGCATCGCCGCCCTCGCGCAAAAAGCTGTCGATCTCTACTACCACAATCCGAATCACGTCAAAGGCAAGAGCGTCTCCGTCTCGCTCTCCGTCGCCTGCTTTATCCCGAAGCCGATGACGCCCTTCCAGTGGGTCGGCCAGAACGAGCCCGACGAGCTCTTGCGCAAACAAAAGTACTTAAAATCCTCCATCACCAACCGCAAGGTGCACTACTCCTACCACGGTGCCTCCTCCAGCCGCATCGAGGCACTGCTTGCGCGCGGCGACCGCCGTCTCTCGCGCGTCATCGAGGGCGTCGTCGACCGCGGCGAGTCCTTCTCCTCCTGGGACGACTCCTTCTCCTACGAGTGCTGGGAAGAAGCGGCACAGGCGGCAGATCTCGACATCTCCTTCTACGCCTGCCGTACGATCCCGACCGACGAGATCCTCCCCTGGGACTTTTTGACCGCAGGCGTCGAGCGCGACTACCTCCTCTCCGAATACGAGAAGGCAAAGGCCGCCGTCCCCACCGCACCCTGCACCAAAGAGTGCCACAACTGCGGCGTCATCTCCGCCTTCTCCTCGCCGTGTAAGGTGAAGGGGTAAGCCGTTTTCTCTCTTCTTTCTTCTTTCGCGAGAAAGAAGAAAGAAGCAAAGAAGAAAGCGATACCGAAAAAAAGAAAAAAGAGTTGCCTTACACACAAACGGTGCCCAAACAGCGGGCACCGTTTTCGATTGATGCGAACGTTTCGCAGGCGCAAATCCGAGCCCAAACAACGGGCTCGGTTTTGGATTTTCTCTCCTTTCTTTTCGTGAAAAAAGAAAGGAGCAAAGAAAAGCAATGCCGAACAAACGAAAAAGACGACCTTGCGCACAAACGGCGCCCATACCACGGGCGCCGTTTGCGATCGATGCGACCGTTTCGCAGGCGCAAAACCATCTTTTTCAAAAACACTTGACAAATTCCGCTGTCGGGGGTATACTTCCCACAACGGCTGTGACCGGAGAGAAAACAAATTCGTTTTCCGTCTTTGCAAAAAGAGAAACAGAGAGTTGCCGGCTGATGAGAGGCGCACCACACCTTTGCAAACACGTTACGCTCCGAGAGCCGCGCACCGAACGGTTCGACTCAGTAGGCTGCGCCGGGAGACGCCCGTCAGCGCGTCGGGGTGTATCTGCACCCGCAGAGGCCGCGCACGTGAGAGTGCGGCAAATCAGAGGTGGTACCGCGATTCAATCGCCCTCTTTTTTTGAAAAAAGAGGGCGTTTTTCTTTTGCCCTCGCACAAAGAAAGGAAGTTTTCAATGCTCACAAACGCCATTCTCATCGCCGCCTTCTTCCTCGTGACGGCGGCCATCGGCATCTACTCGAAAAAGCAGGCGCAAAGCCGCGACGACTTCGTCCTCGGCGGCAGACGCGTCGGCGCGTGGTTTTCCGCCTTCGCCTACGGCACGACGTATTTTTCCGCGACGATCTTCGTCGGCTATGCGGGGCAGTTCGGTTACACCTTCGGCATCTCCGCCTTCTGGATCGGCATCGGCAACGCGCTCATCGGATCGCTTCTGGCGTGGGTACTCCTCGGTCGCCGCACGCGCGTGATGACCAAACACCTCTGTGCGTCCACGATGCCCGAGTTCTTCCAGCGCCGCTACGATTCCATGGCTCTCAAGCTCGTCTCAAGCCTGATCATCATCGTCTTCCTCATTCCCTACTCTGCCTCCGTCTACAAGGGCCTCTCCGAGCTCTTCGCCTCCGCCTTCGGACTTGATTTCGTCTGGTGCGCCGTCGGTATGGCGCTTCTCACGTGCATCTTCGTCGTGGCGGGCGGATACATGGGCACCGCCGTCAACAATTTCATCCAGGCGATCATTATGCTCGTCGGCATTGTGCTCATCGTGTGCTCCGTCCTCTCGGTCAACGGCGGATTTATGGGCTCGATCACCGCTCTCTCGCAAGTGCAAAACCCTGCCGCACCCGAGTTTTCCGGCTCCTTTACCTCGATGTTCGGCCCCGACCCTCTCAACCTGCTCTCCGTCGTGCTCCTGACCTCGCTCGGCACGCTCGGTCTGCCGCAGATGATCCACAAGTTCTACGCCATCAAGGATGAAGCCGCCATCAAAAAAGGCACGATCATCTCCACGGCCTTCGCCGTGATCGTCGCGGGCGGAAGCTACTTTATGGGCGGTTTCGGCCGTCTCTTCACCACTCCCGTCACCGAGAGCGGTGCCGTCGCCTATGACAAGATCGTCCCGAATATGCTCACCGAAGCCCTCGGCGACGGAAGCGTGCTCATCGGCATTGTCCTCATCGTCGTCCTCTCCGCTTCGATGTCCACTCTCGCCTCCCTCGCCCTCACGGCAAGCTCAACGGCCGTCACCGACCTGTTCAAAAGCATTCGCCCGATCAAGAAAGAATCGCGCGAAGTGCTCTTCATCCGCGTTCTTTGCGCGGCGTTCATCTCGCTCTCCCTCGTGTTGGCCCTCGCCCCGAACAGCATGATCACCAACCTCATGGGCATCAGCTGGGGCGCGCTCGCCGGAAGCTTCCTCGGCCCCTTCCTCTACGGCCTCTTCTGGCGCCGCACGACGCGCACCGCCGTCTGGACGAGCATCGTCGTCGGCGTGGGCCTCGTCACGGCAAACCTCCTCTTCCCCTTCACCACCTCGTCGATCGCGGGCGCCGGCGCGATGATCGCCTCCCTTGTGCTTGTCCCCCTCGTCTCGCTTCTCACCCCCGCACCGAAAAAAGACGTCGTGGACTTCGCCTTCTCCTGCTACGACCGCGAGGTCGTCGTCAAATCCTCCTCCCGTCTGGAGAGCAGCGAGAAATAAAAAGCAGTCCCGAAAACAGCAGGAAAAACCCTTGCCGACAATCAAAAGAAGTTCCTTTTGACCCCTTCAAGTCTTGCCCACGGCGAAGATCAACTCCTGCCGGACATCTATGATCCGGAAGGGTCAAGATTTGACCTACAGC
>JAFQUW010000029.1 GCA_017408325.1 Clostridia bacterium
ATATTAAATTAACAACGACGCACAGAATACCAACTGCTACAAGGCGGAACTTCTATCATTGGTAAAAGAAAAAAGCGAGTAAGCGAAAAAACACTAAAAAAGAACAAGCCGTGAGGCTTGTTCTTTTTTAGTGTTCGTGAAAGTAGGTGCGCAGGGCGGCGAGGTCGCGGGCACCGATGCCTTTGACCGCGAGGATCTCGTCGTCGGAGGCGGCGCGGATGCGTTTGATGGACTGAAAGCGCTTGAGGAGGGCCTTCTGCTTCTTTTCACCGATGCCGGGAATCTCGGTGAGGGTGGAGGAGAGAAGGCGTTTGCGGCGGTTTCTGTCCATTCCTGCGAGGCTGAATCGGTGAACCTCTTCTTGCAACGAGTAGACGAAGCCGAAGACGGCGGTCTCTTTTGCGATCGAGATCTCGTCGGTTTCGCTGACGAGGGTGCGTGTTTTGTGGTGCTCGTCCTTGACCATTCCGAAGACGGGGATGTCCTCGGGGGAAAAACCGTGGTCGGCGAGGGCTTTTTTGACCACGGAGACGTGTGTCATACCGCCGTCCAGGAGGATGAGATCGGGTTTTTCCCAGCCTTCTTCGCCGAGGTGGGAGAGGCGGCGCAGGATGACCTCGACCATGGCCGCGTAGTCGTCTTTGAGCGTTTGCGTGATGGAAAACGAGCGGTAGAGGCTGCGGCGCGGTTTCGCGTCGAGCGCGACGACCATGCCGCCGTAGATGGAGTCGTTTCCGTGGTTGGAGATGTCGTACGCCTCCACGCGCCGCGGCGCATCCGGAAGGGAAAGCAGCTCTGCGAGCGTGTGCAGCGTGCCGCGGTCGCGCACGTTCTTTTCTTTGCGGTGCAGGCACTCTTTCTTAGCGTTTTCACGCGCAAGTGTGACGAGGGCGGCGTGCTTGCCGCGCTTGGGGCAGAGACGCTCGACCTTGTGTCCGGCACGGTGGTGAAGGAGTTCGTCGAGCAGTTCTCCTTCGGGGTCGTAGAGTTCCTCGGAGAACAGGATCTTTTTCGGAAGGTCGTCCGTGAGACGGTAGTGGTCGTAGAGAAGCGAGGTGAAGCTCTCCGGCGTGACGATCTGCGTGGGGAGAAAGGGGAAGTGGACGGCGTCGATCAGGCGTCCACGCCGCACCACGAGACGCGAGACGAGCGGAAGCACCTCGTCGGGGTACAGGGCGTATACGTCCGCCGAGGTCTGCGGATCGGCAAGCACGTGCTGCTTTTCCGTCAGGCGCGAGAGCGCGCGGATCGAGTCACGCACCTGCGCGGCGGCTTCGAAGCGAAGCTCCTCGGACAACGCGAGCATCTTCTCCTCCAGTCGGGCGAGAAGCTCCTTGTGATCGTGGCGCAAAAAGAGAATGAGCTCGTCGATGACGCGGCGGTATTCCTCTGCGGATATCTTCCCGGAGCACAGCCCCATGCAACGGCCCATGTCGTGGTAGAGGCAGGGGCGGCCGCGCCCGATCTCCTCGGGGAAGCGGCGCTTGCAGCGCGGCAATAAAAAGAGCGTCGACGCCGTGCGAATGATCTCGTGGACGGCGTTTGCCGAGCTGTAGGGACCGAAATACAGCCCCGTGTCCTTTTCGGCGCGCTTGCGTCTGAGTTCCGGGCGTGGGAACTCGCTCTCGATCGGCAGGTAGAGATAGGGGTAGTTTTTGTCGTCCTTTAAAAGGATGTTGTATTTCGGGCGGTGGAGCTTGATGAGCTCGTTTTCGAGCAGCAACGCTTCCTCCTCCGTCTCGGTGAGGATGGTGGAAAAGTCAGCGATCTGCGCGACGAGACGCGCGGTCTTGGGGTTCTTATCTCCGTTTTGGAAGTAGGAGGAGACGCGATTTTTGAGTGCCTTCGACTTTCCGACGTAGAGCAAGACGCCTCCCTCGGAGTACATCCGGTAGACACCGGGCTTCTCCGGCAGAAGGCGCGCTTTTTCCAAAAGCGAGGCTTGTCGGTTTTCCTGTTTCATTCGCGTTTCTCCGTAAAAGTGAAAAATACCGCCCGAACTTCGGGCGGTATCAGTCGTCAGTGATCAGTCGGAAAAGCCCGTGATGATGAGGGCTTCAAGACCGGCAATGGCCTCGTTTTCATCCGAACCGTCGGCAATCAGCGTGACGGTGGTGTCCTTCTTGATGCCGAGGGACAGCACGCCCAAGAGACTCTTGGCGTTGGCACGACGGTCGCCGCATTCCACCCAAATGGAACTGACGTAGGTGTTGGCTTCTTTGATAAAATAAGTCGCGGGGCGAGCGTGCAGGCCCACGCTGTTGGTGACGGTTACTTCTTTGGAAATCATATTGCGTTCTCCGTTTGTTAAAGGCGCAAGAAAACTGAGCCGTTCGTTTCCTGTAGTATAGCACAGAAGAAAGAAAAAAGCAAGTGTTATTCTGTTTGGAGCTTTTTCCTTGTTTAACCGGCTGCCTCGGTCGGAAGCACCAGCGCGGAAAATCGGGCTTCTTCGTCGGGAGTAATGGAGATCGTGTCCCCGGGGGAGGCGTTGATCGCGCCGTTTAAGAGAAATCCGTGTTCAGCGGTTTTGCCCGTGGCGGAAAGTGTGATGGTCAGGTTGAAAGACGCGGTGTCCGAGACCTGACGGACACGCCCCTGCTCGTCAAGGGTGTAAAGCACGGCGTTTTCTCTTCGCACGGTACGGATCGTGCCGAGCACTTCACCCGTGTCGGGATGCGTGAGGGGCTCGCCGGCGCGAAAGAGCGCGGCGGCATCTGCATCGAGCGAGGTGAGAAGCAGGGTGCATTCACAGGGCTCTCCGACGTCCTCCAGTCCGATGGAACGTGCGAGGTTTCCCTGCAGGATCAGCGAGAGCACGGCGGCGGCGAGGATCATCACGAGGAGGAAGTCCATGGAGTTGAAGCGACGTTTGTTTTCTTGCATCACTGTTCTCCTCCTTTTTCCATTCGGTACGATTCGCAGATGCCGGAGAGGGACACGCGCGCGGTGCGCAGGGACAGGGGCTGTCCGGCTTTCACACTCACGCCGCCGAGCGAGATCGTTTGTGCCTGGTCCCCTTCGACGGCATTGGTGGCGGAGAGGACGAGCGTCAGCTCGTAAAAGGTGTTTTCGGGGTACAAGACCGTCTTTGTTTCGTCGGTTTGGGGATCGGTCAGGGAGAGGGAGTCGCGTTTTTTCGACACGGAGGCGACGGTTCCGAGAATGCTTGCGCCACTCTGGTCGTAGACGACGTCACCCTTGGAGATCAGGGGGAGAAACTCTTGTCTCACGCCGGTGCAGACGACCGTGAGCGACGCCTTTTCGCCGCTTTTCGTCTGCGGAAAGGCGTAAAAGAGGAGCGCGACCGCGGCGGCGAGAGCCAACAGAACGATGATGGCGTCGACGAGATTGAAGTGCGTTTTTTGCTTGACGAGTGGTTTCATATTCGTTACCTCAAAAACGGTCTAAGATCACGTTATCCTCGCGGGAAAGGGTCTGGGTCAGCGAGGAGAGAGCGGCGGCAAAGACGAAGATCAAAGAGAAGGCGCGCGCGTCCGCAAACAGGTTGCGCGTCAGCCCGATGATCAGAAGCGCGAGAATGGAAAAGAGCGGTGCGATGGCAAAGAGGCGCTTCGGGTTATACGGCGAGGTGAGATAATAGTGTGTGCTCTTCTGCATCGCAAAGAGCAGGAAGAGCAAAAAGACGAGCAGCCCGAATATACCGACGGCAAGCAAAAATTGCGAGTAGAAGGTCAGCGAGCCCGAGAGGGAGTCGGACAGATTGAGTGCGGTGAGAGCCTCGGGCGAAAAGGCGCCGATGCCGAAGAGGAAGGAGCCCTGCGGAAGTCGGGACTGATTGACAAAGATGGAGGGGCTTCTCTCGGAGAGAGCCGTCCATAAAAACTCGGTCTGTGCGCCCTCGATGAGGGGAAGTGCAACGAGCGTTGCCAACGCAAGCACAAGGACGAGAAGGAACATTTTTCTGGATGAGACCGCAAGGAGCAGGGCGGTGCACGCAAGCGCAGTCAGCGCGGCGGCAAGCGAGGCGTAGAGCCACAGATCTGCCAAAAGCGCAAAGAGACAGGCGAAGAAAAACAGCCGTCCGAGGGCACTTTCGCCGCGCATGGAAAAGAGCAGGGCGAGCGGAAGTGCACAGAGAGTAAAGTAGAGAGACGCGTGGTCGGTCAAGGTTCGAAGCAGAAGACGCGCGCCGCCTGTGAACAGGGAGTCGGGCAGGAAGTGGAAGCCGAGCCGCATCACACTGCTTGCCGTCGCACCGAGCACGAACAGGGCGAGTAGCACCGTGAAGACTTCGCGGCGTCTGCTCAGATTTGAGACGAGGAAAAAGGAGAGCGCGCCGACAAACAGCAGGGAGGCGTTTTGGTTTGCCGGAAGTATGCTGAAGAGTCCGCAGAGCAGCATAAAAGCGGAAAAGATCCCAACGGACAATCCGATGAGCTCAAAACGGAGGGTGCGCTTTCCGCGCAGGACTTTGAGCATCAGAGCGGCAAACAGGAAAATCAACAGGTTCGCGCTTGCCGTCTGCGACAGGAAGGGGAAGAGGAACAAAAGCGCGGCGGTGCCGAACTCGGGCTTGTAGAAGGCGAGTGCGATGAAAATCAGCATCAAAAGCACGCCGAGAAGCCGGAAGGGATTGAAAAAGAGGGAGAGAAGCCCCAAGATCAGCCCCGACAAGACACAAAAAGCATCTGCCGATTGGGCGTGAAGTGTCGGGAATTCGTTTTCCCGCAACAATACGGCCTTCTCCAGAAACGCCGATAAGAGGCGGCTCTGCTTGAGCGAGGCGGCAAGGGATCGGCGGCGACGGAAGAGGGGGAGCGAGGCAAGGGTTAGGAAAACGCCGAAGATGAGATGCTTTGGGTCGGCGGTGAGAAAACGCGGCAAAAAGCGGCTGGAGAGGTAGATGAGACAGTTGATGACGCCGAAGACGAAGAAGAACAGCCCGACGCACCGGACGCGCAGAGAGAGGAGAAAATGCACGCATCTTTTCCAGAAGACCGCAAGAAAGCTCTCGTCGATCTGGCGCGCCGCCGCACCCTTCAGGCGCAGGACGCGGCGTTTTCCGCTCAGGGACAGAAGATTCGCGCGGTGAAAAAGACCGTCGCGAAGGCGCGCGTTGGCTCGCTCGTAGAGCGAGACGAAACGCGCAAACACGGATGTGGAAAACATCCTCGCCCAGGCGTGTGAAAACCGTGCTTTGACGGTTTTGCGAGGGGATGACGACATCAGCGGTCTCCTTTGTCTCCTAATAGATCGGGGCGGCGCGCCACGGTCAGTTCAATGGCTTTTTGCTGCCGCCATTCGCGGATTTTTTGGTGGTTTCCGTTTTGCAGGACTTCGGGTACGCGCACGCCGTGCCATTCGACGGGGCGCGTGTATTGCGGATATTCCAGAAGCCCCGAGGAGAGACTTTCCTCCTCGTGGCAGATCGGGTCGGGGAGCACTCCGTCGACGAGCCGTCCGACGGCGTCGATCAGCACTGCCGCGGCAAGCTCGCCGCCGGTGAGCACGTAGTCGCCGATGGAGATCTCCTCCTCTACGATCTCGTCGAGCACGCGCTGGTCGATCCCTTCGTAGTGTCCGCAAAGCAGGATCACTTGATCCAATTCGGACAGTTCTTTTGCTTTCTTTTGGGTGAGAAGTGCGCCCTTCGGGGAAAGGTAGATGACGCGGCGGTGTTCTCCGACCTTCGGGATCGCCTCAAAGCAGTCGTAGACCGGGTCGGGCATCATCAGCATCCCCATTCCGCCGCCGTAGGGCGTGTCGTCCACGCGGCGGTGGCGGTCCTTGGAGTAGTCGCGGATGTTGTGACAGACGACACAGAGCTTTTCTGCCTTCTGTGCGCGCCCGATGATGCTCTCCGAAAGCGGTGCGGCGACCATCTCGGGAAACAGGGTCATCACGTCGAAGCGCAGCATCAGAAGAGTCCCTCGGGCGGTGCAATGACGGCACCCTCGGTCGTGACCGCTTTGACGAAGACCGGCGCGGCAGGGAAGAGGATGACGCCGTTTTGCGTCTCAATTTCCCAGATGTCGCTTGCTCCGCGGTTGTAGACGTCGCGGATCTTGCCAAAGACGTGTCCGTCCTCGCCGCGTACCTCTTCGCCGATCAGCTCCGCCCAGAAGACGGTGGCGTCGCTTTCGGCGAGCTCCTCGCGACGGGCGTAGAGCGTCTTCATCCGAAGCGCGGCGGCAGAGTCGACGTCGGCGATCCCCTCAAAGGTGAGGAGCAGATGCTTCGTGCCCTGTCTTGCGCGGCGGACGGTGAGAGGGCGCAGACCTTCTTTGTCGAGGAAGACCGTTTTCAAGCGCAGGATGCCGCGCTCGTCGTCGCCCCAGTGTTCAAAGTTGACCTCGCCCGAAAGAGCGTGAGTGGACAGAATGCGTCCGATTTCCAAAAAGCGTTGTTTCATATTTTGCATTATACCACATTTTTATAAAAAAACAAAGACTTTTCTCCCTGTCGTAAAAAAGCGAAGCGGCGCATAGACTGAAAGTGTGTTTGGGAGGTGGTATCGTGCGAGGCGTCACGCGCTTTTGGGGGATCACAGTCTCCGCCTTGGGGCTCGGGATCCTGCTCGCCTTCTTTTTGCCGGAGACGGTTCTCGTGGTCCTGGAGGCACTGGTCATCATCACGGCAGGTTGCCTGTTTCTGTTTTCCTGAAAACGCTTGAGAGAGGAGAAGCTATGCGGATATTCGTCTTTCGACCGCCGCGTTTTTTGTCGCGGCTGATCGGCTTGTTTGCGAAGAAAAAAACGAAGGATTGAGATTGTCAAACGCGCCTTCTTTGTGTTATACTGATGGCACAAAGGAGGCGTTTTTTATGCGCAGATACTCGTTTTCGTCCCCCCTCGGACCCCTGACGCTTTGCGAAGAGTCGGGGAGACTTTCTGCGCTCTTGTTTGAGGAGACGCCGGATTTCCGCTCGTCCTCTTCTCCGCTTCTCTTGGAGGGCGCGCGACAGCTCTCGGAGTATTTTTGCGGCGAGCGGGAGTCGTTTGATCTGCCGCTTTTCGTTTCGGGAACGCCGTTTTCGCGCGCCCTCTTTTCGGCGCTTCTCACCGTCCCCTTCGGTGAGACGGTGACCTACGGAGAACTTGCCGCACTTTCGGGCTTTGCGCGCGCCGCGCGCGCCGTGGGAAACTGCCTGCACACCAATCCCTTGCCGATCCTCGTGCCCTGCCACCGCGTGGTTGGCGCGACAGGGCTCGGAAACTTTGCGTGGGGAATGGAAAAGAAGCTCTTTTTGATGCGCCTTGAGGGAATGGACGTATGAGTCGTTGTACCCTCTGTCCGCGCGCCTGCGGCGTCGACCGTGACGTGTCCCTCGGTGCCTGCCGCGCCACGTCTCGCCTGACGCTTTCCCGTGCCGCGCTCCACGACGGGGAGGAGCCCTGCCTTTCCCCGAAGGGAAAGAGTGGCGCCGTCTTCTTTTCGGGCTGTGCGCTCGGCTGCGTCTTTTGCCAGAACGACGCCATCTCCGGCGCCGACCCCTTCGGCATCGAGGTGGGCGAGGAGCGCTTCTGCGAGATCCTCTTGGACTTGCAAAAGCAAGGTGCGGAGAACGTCGACCTCGTCACGGGTGATCATTTCATTTTGCAGATCGCCGCCGCCCTTCGCCGCGTGCGGCCGCAGCTTTCTGTCCCCGTGATCTTCAACTGCTCGGGCTACGAGACCGTGGAGCAACTGCGCCTGCTCGACGGGCTTGTGGATATCTATTTGCCCGATTTCAAGTTTGCCTCCGAATCCCTTGCCGCGCGCCTTTCTCGCGCCGCGGATTATCCGAGGGTCGCCGCCGCCGCCCTTTCTGAAATGCACCGACAGGTGGGGGACTGCGTCTTTGATGGGGAGGGGAAGCTTCTCTCGGGTCTTCTCATCCGTCACCTCGTTTTGCCGAATCACGCGGACGACTCGCTTGCGGTGCTGGACATTCTCGACGCCCTGTTCCCCGACAAAGAGTCCGTCCGCCTCTCCCTGATGCGCCAGTTCACCCCGATGCCCTCCTGCCGCGAAGACGATCTTCGGCGGCCCCTGACCACGCTCGAGTACCGTCGCGTGACGGCACGCGCCGAAGAGCTCGGCTTTCTCGGCTACGTGCAGGAAAAGTCCTCCGTCGGTGCCGACGCCATCCCTGCCTTCGACGGCACGGGGGTACGGTAACTTCGCCTTTTTCTCTCTTCTTTTCTTTTCGAGAAAAGAAAAGAAGCAAAAGAAAAGCCGA